>NZ_JADPJC010000110.1:0-86320 GCF_023073215.1 Bradyrhizobium sp. 35 | reverse complement strand
CGCAAATGCCTTGACTTCAGAACCCCGGCAGAGGCCTTCTCCTCTCAACTGTTGCACTTCGAGTGTGAATCCACCTCCTGGCTTTCGCCAGGACGACACGCGGAGAGACTTACCGTAACACCCCGTCCAGCAGCGGCAGTCCCGCGATCACCGCGAGCGCGATCAGCGCGTAGCAGATGGCGCGAAACACTTTCTCGCTGGCACGGCCGAACAGCGACGCACCGAAGGCGACGCCGATCGCATAGACCGGCCCGACGATGAGCGATAGCACAAGCGATTCGCGTGAGATCAGGCCTGTGGTCGCGTAACTGATCATCGAGAAGAAATCCGACGCGCCGAAGAACAGCAAGATGTTGGCGCGCGCGACGATCGATGCGACCGGGCGGCCGAGCCAGTAGCCGACGATCGGCGGGCCGCCGGTCTGGGCGAGGCCGCTACAGAAGCCGGAGAGGCTGCCGATGCCGACCGAGAGCCACGCGTGGTCCTTGCCGCGATAGCGCCAGCCCGACAGCAGCAAGAGCAACAGCGCGGCGACGAAGCAGGAGATGATCCACCGCGTCGTAACGGGTTCGAGCACGCTGAGGAAATAGGTGCCGACGGGCACGCCGACCAGCGCGCCCAGCACGATCACGGCGGTGGCCTTGCGGTCGGCCTTGCGCCAGGCGTCAGGCAGCAGCGGCGCGGCCGCGACGAAATCGATCACGAGGAGCAGCGCGGCAACCAGACGCGGCGCCGCGATGCTGCTCGCCAACGGCATGAAGATCAGCGCCGAGCCGAAGCCGGAGAAGCCGCGCGCGGTGCCCGAAACGAAAGCGACGGCGCAGAGCGCCATCGCAATGGTGAGGCTGACGTCCTTTGGAAGAAAGTCAGTGAGATTCATGCTCTATGATTCTCGAGCATGATCATGCTCTCAAAGTGCCGCCGGTCTTCTTCGTCACCTCCGCCACGATTTTCGCGGCGACGGCCTCGATCTCCTGGTCGGTCAGGGTCTTTTCGCGCGGCTGAATCGTCACCGCGATCGCGATCGACTTCTTGCCGTCGTCGATGCCCTTACCTTCGTAGACGTCGAACACGTTCACAGCGGTGATCAGCTTCTTGTCGCCGCTCTGAGCCGCGCGCACGATGTCGCCGCCCTTCACGGTGCGGTCGACGATAAAGGCGAAGTCACGCGACACAGGCTGGAATGCCGACAGCTCGATCACGGGCTTGGCACGGGTCGGCTTTTTCTTCGCCTCGGGGATGCGGTCGAGGATCACCTCGAACACCATCAGCGGGCCGCCGGCACCGAGCGCCTCGAGCGCGCGCGGATTCATCTCGCCGAAATAGCCGAGCACGTTTTGCGGCCCGATCTGGATCGTACCGGAGCGCCCGGGATGCAGCCAGGACGGGCCGCCCGCGACGATCTGAAGGGCCTGCATTGGTGCGCCGGCGGCGGCGAGTACCGCGAGCGCATCGGCCTTGGCATCGAACACGTCAGCCTGCGCCGAACCCGACCAGTGTCGTCCCAGACCTTGCGACGACGCAAAGCCGCGGCGGAGGCCGCTTGCCGCCATGAACTGATCCTGCGGGCGATCGCCCTTGAACACCTGCCCTACCTCGAATAGCGCGACATCGCTCAAGCCGCGATCGGCATTGGCCTGCGCCGCCGCGATCAGGCCGGCCAACAGGGTCGGGCGCATGTCGGACAAATCCGACGCGATCGGGTTGGCGACCTCGAGTTCGCGCTGGCCGCCGCCGAACAGCTCTGCGGCTGACTTGGTGATGAAGGACCAGGTCACCGCTTCGATGATGCCGCGGCTCGCCAGCGCGCGCCTGGCGCGGCGGGTGCGGAGCTGGAGCGGGGTCAGCACGGATTTGCGTGCGTCCTCGCCGCGCTCGAACGGCGTCATCGGCACCTTGTCGACGCCGTAGATGCGGACGACTTCCTCGACGATGTCGGCCTTGCCGTGCACGTCGGTCCGCCATGACGGCACCGCGACCTTCACGACGGGCCCCGGGCCCGCCATCATGAAGCCGAGATGAGTCAGGATGCGCTTCATCTCCGGCATCGGCACCTCGATGCCCGAGAGGCGCTTGACCTCGGTCACCGGAAAATCGATCACGCGGTCGTCGCCGAAGCTCTTGCCGACCACGACGTTCTCGGACGGCGTGCCGCCGCACATCTCCAGCACGAGTTTTGTCGCGAGCTCCAGCCCCGGCACCATGAAAGCCGGATCGACACCGCGCTCGAAGCGGTAGCGCGCGTCCGAATTGATGCCGAGCTTGCGGCCGGTCTGGGCGATGTTGATCTCGTTCCACAGCGCCGATTCGATCAGCACGTCGGTGGTAGTCTCGTCGCAGCCCGAGGCCTCGCCGCCCATGATGCCGGCAAGCGATTCGACGCCGTGCTCGTCCGCGATGACGCAAATCGCGGGATCGAGATTGTAGCTGCGGCCGTCAAGCGCGAGCAGCGTCTCGCCGTCGCGGGCGCGGCGCACCACGAGATTGCCCTTCACTTTCTTCGCGTCGAACACGTGCAATGGCCGTGCGCGGTCGTAGGTCATGAAGTTGGTGATGTCGACCAGCGCGTTGATCGGGCGCAGCCCGATCGCGGTCAGTCGCTTCTGCAGCCATTCCGGCGACGGCCCGTTCTTCACGCCACGCACGAGCCGCAGCGCGAAGCCTGGGCACAGCGCCGCGTCCTCGACCGTGACCTTCACCGGGCAGGGGAATTCGCCCTTGATCGGCTTGATTGTGGGGTCCTTGAACTTGCCCATGTCGGCGGCGGCAAGGTCGCGCGCGATGCCGTGCACGCCGGTGCAGTCCTGCCGGTTCGGCGTCAGGTTGATCTCGACTACGGGATCGCCGAGGCCGGCCCATGCGGCGTAGGCAGCGCCGATCGGCGCATCCGCGGGCAATTCCATGATGCCGTCATGGTCGTTGGAAATCTGCAACTCAGCCGCCGAGCACAGCATGCCGCGGCTCTCGACGCCGCGGATGGTGCCGACACCGAGCGTGATGTCCTTGCCGGGAATGTAGGTGCCGGGCGGGGAGAACACGCTGACGAGACCCGCACGCGCATTCGGCGCGCCGCACACCACCTGCACGGGTGCGCCGCCATCACCGGTGTCGACCATGCAGACGCGCAGCCGATCCGCATTCGGATGCTGCTCGGCGGATATCACCTTCGCGATGGTGAAAGGCTTCAGCGCCTTCGCCTTGTCCTCGATGTTCTCGACCTCGAGCCCGATCATGGTGAGCTTCTCGGCGAGCTTGTCCAAGGGCTCGTCGGTGTCGAGATGTTCCTTCAGCCAGGAGAGAGTGAATTTCACGAGCTCAGCCCTCCCGCGAGGGTCGGTACTTCGAGCGGCTTGAAGCCGTAATGGGACAGCCAGCGGACGTCGCTGTCGAACAGCTGGCGCAAATCGGCGATGCCGTATTTCAGCATGGCGATGCGGTCGATGCCCATGCCCCAGGCAAAGCCCTGGTACTCGTCGGGATCGATGCCGCAGGCGCGCAGCACGTTCGGATGCACCATGCCGCAGCCGAGAATCTCGAGCCAGTCCTCGCCCTCGCCGAAGCGGATCTCGCCCTTGTCGCGGCGGCACTGGATGTCGACTTCCAGCGACGGCTCCGTGAACGGGAAGAACGAGGGCCGAAAGCGCATGTTGATGTGGTCCACCTCGAAGAACGCCTTGCAGAACTCGTGCAGGATCCATTTGAGATGGCCGAGATGGGAGTGCTTGTCGATGACGAGGCCTTCGACCTGGTGGAATTGCGGCGTGTGGGTCGCGTCCGAATCGATGCGATAGGTGCGGCCCGGGCAGATCACGCGGATCGGCGGCTTCTGGCTCAGCATGGTGCGCACCTGCACCGGCGAGGTGTGGGTGCGCAACAGCATGCGGGAGCCGTCCTCCTTCGGGTGGAAGAAGAAGGTGTCGTGCATCTCGCGCGCGGGATGGCCTTCCGGAAAATTCAGCTTGGTGAAGTTGTAGTCGTCGGTTTCGATATCGGGGCCTTCGGCAACCGAGAATCCCATGTCGGCGAAGATCGTGGTCAGCTCGTCCCAGACCTGGCTCAGCGGATGGATGCGGCCGGCCTCGGCGGGCGCATCGCGCAGCGGCAGGGTGACGTCGATGGTTTCCGACGCAAGCCGCGCGTCGAGCGCCGCCGATTTCAAGACGTCGCGCCGCGCCGCGAGCGCCTCAGTGACCTTGTCCTTGGCCTGGTTGATCGCGGCGCCTTGCGTCTTGCGCTCGTCCGGGGACATTTTTCCGAGCGTGGCAAGAAGCGCCGAGATCGAACCCTTCTTGCCGAGGGCTGCGACGCGCACCGCTTCGAGGGCGGCCTCATCGCCGGCTGCGGCGATGTGGTCGAGGATGGATGTTTCGAGCATTGCGAGGTCGGACACGGTCAAATCCCTGCTGCCAAATTCGGCTGGGTTGTCGCCGCCCGAAGGCTGTAACGTCAAGCGAAAAGCCGGTCATTTCGGGCTGACGAGCGGCTGGGTTGAACCTCGCGCGGGGGCCTGGCACCAAGGGGGATACGAGGAGGCTTTCGCGATGCTCTCAAGATCCGGTCTGGCTGCTGTCGCCGCCGTTCTCTTGGTCGCCGGCAACCCGGCGCGCGCCATGGTGTGCATGGAGAAATCCATGACGCTGGACGAGGTCGTCGACACCATCGCTGCTCAGAAGGGCTGCGAAAGCGCGATCAAGGTGTTTCAGGATTGCCAATTGACCGCGAGCGGCGATGTCCAGCTCGGCGCCGCCGTCGAGAAGAAATGCGAGGCGGACTTCATGCCCGGCCTCAACATGGCGCGGAAACAGGCTTACCAACGCGAGATGCGCGTGTGTGACCGGAAGTACCGGAATAAATCCGGCACCATGTATCTGTCGTTCACGGCATTCTGCCGGGCGGAGGTCGCCCGGCGCTACTCGCAACGCGCGCTGAAGGCCGGCGGAGCCGGCCGCTAGCTCAGGCCGCCAGAGCGGCCTTGGCCTTCTCGGCGATCGCCTGGAACGACGCGGGCTCGTTGATCGCGAGATCCGACAGCACCTTGCGGTCCACGGTGATCCCGGACTTGGCCATGCCATCGATAAAGCGGCTGTAGGTCAGGCCGAACGGACGCACGGCGGCGTTGATGCGCTGGATCCAGAGCGCGCGGAACGTCCGCTTCTTGCGCTTGCGATCACGGAAGGCATAGACGAGAGCCTTCTCGACCGCCGGCTTGGCGGTGCGGATCGTGTTCTTGCGGCGGCCGCGGAAACCCTTGGCGGCCTTGTAGACTTTCTTGTGCTTGGCGTGGGCGGTCACACCGCGTTTGACGCGAGCCATGACAAAAATCCTTCGAAAGATGACTTGATGTTCGGATCGCCGCGAAAGCTGCGGCGCGGGTGGCAATGATCGTGGACGCGATCAGGCGTTCGGCAAGAAGTACTTCTTGACGTTGTCGCCGTCGGTCTTGAACAGCACGGCGGTGCCGCGCAGCTGCCGGATCTGCTTCTTCGTCCGCTTGATCATGCCGTGACGCTTGCTGCGATGAGCGAACATCACTTTGCCGGTGGCAGTCACCTTGAAGCGCTTTTTAGCGCCCGATTTGGTCTTCAGCTTGGGCATTTGGCTCTCCTAATGGCCATAGAAATCCGCCCGCAAAGGCGGCTGGCCGTCAAAATGCTCGTTAGAGCGTTGATTGTGCTCAGGTTTTACGAACAAGCGCGAAACCCGCACGGACACCGCCACGGCAGCCCTTAATCAGCCGGGCAATGAAGGCTGGGCTTATGACAGAGGACGGGCGAATTGGCAACGATGAACCGGTGGAACCTAGCCGGCGACTATCCGGAATTGCTAACCTCATGTCCGAGCCGTGTGACCCGGAGCAGGACCAGAATGCCCCCTTTTTCCCAAACGCTGTCGTCCTTGACTGATGTCGCTCGTCCGCGCTGCCTGGCGCTGTTGGCCGTGCTCGCCATGGCCGCGTTTCCGTCGAGTGCCAATGCGCGCATCCGCGGCTATGACGGCGTCTGGAACGTCACCTTCGCCACCACCCGCGGCAATTGCAGCTCGGGCTACAGCGTCCCCTTCACCGTCACCGGCAGCCGAGTGTCGTCCGCCGGCGGCGGTCGGGTCTCCGGCAGGGTCAATCGCAGCGGTACCGTCGCGGTCCAGGTCTCGGTCGGGGCCTCCCATGCCAGCGGCGGCGGCCGCCTCGCTGGCGTGAACGGCGCCGGTTCGTGGAGGGGTATCATCTCCGGCGATCAGTGCAGCGGCACCTGGCATGCGACGAGGACGTAATTATCGCCTCCAGAGGACGGTGCGCTCTCTCTTGCGCAAGCGGGAGAGGCAAAAAAACAAAACGGCCCGCCGGAGATCCGGACGGGCCGTTGAATTCTTCAGCCTAAAGAACCAGCGTCAGCGCGGCGCCAGCACCATGACGACCTGACGGCCCTCGAACCGCGCGTCCTGCTCCACCTTGGCGAGCTCGGCGACGTCGGTCTTGATCTTGTCGAGCAGCTTGGTGCCGATCTCCTGGTGCGCCATTTCGCGGCCACGATAGCGCAGGGTGATCTTGACCTTGTCGCCTTCTTCGAAGAACCGCTGCATGGCGCGCATCTTCACTTCGTAATCGTGGTCGTCGATCATCGGGCGGAGCTTGATCTCCTTGATCTCGACGATCTTCTGCCGCTTGCGGGCTTCGGCGGCTTTTTTCTGCGCGGAATACTTATACTTCCCGTAGTCCATGATCTTGCAGACGGGAGGGCTGACGTTCGGCGAGATCTCGACCAAATCCATGCCGGCTTCCTGGGCCAAGCGGATAGCCGCGACGGTCTCGATGGTGCCCTTGTTGTCACCGGTCTGATCGATCAGCTGGATCTGCGCATTGCGAATATCGTCATTGATGCGCGGCCCGTCTTTGGCGGCAGTGGGCGGGGCTTTATTTGGACGGCGAATGGGTGGTTCTCCAAAGTTATGAAAAGAGGCGGCTATTTTGCAGGAAGATACGGTTGCCGGCAAGCAATCGCTCGTGCGGCGGTCGAAAAAGCCTCAAATGCGAGGCATTTTGGCCACGGCGGGGCACGCAGAGGGACATAGACACCTTGCTTCTGTTCCGCAAGCGTCCCAAAGGGCCAATGCCGACGTCCGGCTGCGCTGCGGAGCACGTCCGGACAGCTCAAACCGCACAGCCAGAGTAAACGTTCCATGAATCACCCAATTCCCGATGCCGTGCTCGACTTCATCGATGTGGGCGAAGGCCCGTCCACACGCCGGATCGCGGTGCGCCGCCGCGCGGCCCAAGAATCAAGTCAAGGACCTGGGCTGGTCTGGCTCGGCGGTTTCAAGTCGGACATGCAGGGCAGCAAGGCCGTGGCGCTGGACGAATGGGCCCGGGATCACGGCCGCGCCGTGGTCCGGTTCGATTATTCCGGCCACGGCGAATCCGGTGGCGATTTCGTCGACGGAACCATCGGGCGCTGGCTCGAGGAAAGCGTCGCGGTATTCGAGCGGTTCTGCGACGGCCCGCAAATCCTGATCGGCTCGTCCATGGGCGGCTGGATGGCGCTGCTGCTCGCGCGCGAGATCAAAAAGCGGCAAAAGAAACTGCAAGCCAAAGCCTCGCTGGCGGGCCTGGTGCTGATCGCGCCGGCGCCCGATTTCACCGAGGAGCTGATGTGGAAGAATTTTCCGGCCGCGGTGAAGAAAGAAATCGAGACCAAAGGCGTCTGGCTGAGACCGTCGAACTATGGCGACGGCTTGCCCTATCCGATCACGCGGAATCTAATCGAGGAGGGACGCAACCACCTCCTGCTCGGCAGCGCCATCGATCTCGGCTGTCCCGTCCGCATCCTGCAAGGTGCGCAGGATCCTGACGTGCCCTGGCAGCACGCGTTCGCCCTGACCCATCGCCTGCCGGCCGACGACGTCGTGCTGACCATGATCCAGGACGGCGATCACCGCCTCTCGCGCCCGCAGGACATCGCCCGCATTCTTGCCGCCGTGGCCGAGATCGGGTGAAATCGTCACCTAGCACTCGGTGTCATCGCCCGACTTGATCGGGCGATGCAGTATTCCAGAGGCGCTCGTGCTCAAGCCGAGAAGCCGCGGCGTACTGGATGCCCCGGTCGGGGCATGACTGAGAATGGGAGGGGAGAATCGCCGATGACCACCACCGCCATGCTGCGCGCCTTCTGCGACGCCGTCGAACAACGCAACGGAAAAGCCTTTGCGGATCTCTTCACCGAGGACGGCGTCTATCACGACGTGTTCTATGGCGCCTTCGCCGGCCGCGAGAAGATCGCCGCGATGATCGACGACTGGTTCTATCGCACGGCGACCGACTTTCGCTGGGACATGCACGACCCGGTGTCGAACGGCACCACGCTCTATGCGCGCTACACGTTCAGCTATCGCTCGATCTTGCCGGAGGCTGATGGCGCGCGGGCGATGTTCGAGGGCGTGGCGATCATGACGCTCCGGGACGGAAGGATCGTCAGCTATCACGAGGTCGCCAACACCGCGCCGGCGTTTGTCGATTTGAAGTTTGCGCCGGAACGGATTGCGAAGATCGTCGCCAGACAGGGCGCGGAGCTCAAGGCGCGGCCGGAGATGAAGCGACATTTGGGTTAGCCGTCGTTCTTGCGCACCTACCGCTTCGACGGATTTACCATCGGCTTGCGCTGCGCCAGCGCCGCGACAGTGGCGGTGCCGATCGGGCCCTGCTCGTCATAGAGCCAGCATTCGCCGATCGCCACACCGTCGGTGGCCTGGTGGTTCACCACCTCGAAGCCGATCCAGTTCGTCACCGGCAGGCGGTGCAGATAGATCGTGACGTCGCTGTTGATGTAGCCGAGCCCCTTGTCGCCGGCGTTCGCGAACGGACTGGCGAAGTCCGCGCCGATGGCGACATGGACGAACGGCGTCATCGGCACGCCCGCGACCAGCTCGCGCACCTCGCTCATCCAGAGCTTTCGTGGCCCGAGCGAGCCCATGTGACCGACGATCGGTCGCGTGGTCCATTTGCCGTTCATGCCGAGCCTGGGATCGGTCGGCTTGGGAATGTCGGCCGGCTTCGGCACGTCCCAGTTCGGCGGCGACCAGACATTGCCGTCGGGATTCTGCGTTCGCCGTAACAGCTGGCACGAGGCGCGCGCCATGCCGATGCCGCCGGAAAAGAACTCTGCTTCCACGACGCGGATGCGCATCCCGTCGCGCACCAGCCGTGTCGTCACCTCGATCGGCTTGTCGATGGTGGGCAGCCGAAACATATCGACGGTCAGCCGCGCCGGCACGAATTCAGGACCGGAATGGCGCTCCTCGATGGCGAAGCCGAGCAGGCCGACGATGACGCGTCCGTGCAGCGATGTCGGATCCCACGGCCCATTGGCGACTTCCGTCGGGTGGAATGTGTCGCCGTCGCGGGTGAAGAAAGGCATGTTTGTCATGACGCGCGAGCTTGGAGGAACGTGCGGGGAAATCAAGATGCTCAATCCTCGTGGTGAGGAGGCGCGAAGCGCTCTTACCACAACAACGGTGTCATCGTCCGGCTTGACCGGGCGATCCAGTACTCCGCGGCGCTCGTGATTGAATCGATAGGCCGCGGCGTACTGGATGCCCCGGTCAAGCCGGGGCATGACACCGAGGATTAGGAAGCGAGCTCCCACTCCTCGCGCACGCCGTCATCACGCTCGCGCGCTATGGCGGTTGCTCTCATCGTTTCGAACTCATCCCGCGGCACCAACTGCCCCAGCGCCCATACCGCAGCCCCGCGTACCAGCGCGCTCTCATCCTCCAGCAATCGCCGCGCCTCGTCCGCCAGTGCCGCATCACCGGAGTTGCCGATCGCGATCAGCACGTTGCGCAAAAAGCGGTCGCGGCCGATGCGTTTCACCGGCGATTTGGTGAACAGCGCGCGAAACGCAGCGTCGTCGAGCCGTGCGAGCTCGGCAAGACCTGGCGCGCGCAAAGCGTCACGTGCGGCGAGCTTGGCCTCACGGCCCTCCTGCGCGAACTTGTTCCAGGGACAGGCGGCGAGGCAATCGTCGCAACCATAGATGCGGTTGCCGATGCTTTTACGAAATTCGCGCGGGATCGGGCCCTTGTTCTCGATGGTGAGATACGAGATGCAGCGCCGCGCATCGAGCCTGTAGGGCGCGGGAAAGGCCGCGGTCGGGCAGATGTCGAGGCACGCCCGGCACGAGCCGCAATGATCGATCTCGGCGTCGTCGCGCGGCAGTTCCAGCGTGGTGTAGATCGCGCCGAGAAACAGCCATGAGCCGAATTCGCGCGAGACCAGATTGGTATGCTTGCCCTGCCAGCCCAGATGCGCGGCTTGCGCCAGCGGTTTCTCCATCACGGCCGCAGTGTCGACGAATACTTTCACTTCACAAGGCTTCACCTCACAAGTTGCGGTCGCGACCAGCCATCGCGCCAGTGCCTTCAGGCGCTTCTTGATGAGGTCGTGATAGTCGTCGCCCTGCGCATAGACCGAGATCGCCGCGCGCGTGCGCTGTTGCAGGATCGCGAGCGGATCCTGGTCGGGGCCGTAATTGACGCCGAGCATGATGACGCTGCGCACGTCCTGCCACAGCCCGCGGGGATCGACCCGGCGCTCCGGCTGCGCGGCGAGCCAGTCCATGTCGCCATGGCCGCCGGATGCGATGAATTCGAGAAAGTGTTTTCCGGCGCTTTCGATCGTGCCGGGCTCCGTAATGCCGATGCAGTCGAAGCCGAGCGCACGTGCTTCGTTTGCCAGCGCCGTCTTCAGTTCGGTCGGATCGGAGTTCAGAAGTCCAGGTCCACGTAGGTCCGCGACGCCGGCACGCCCGCCAGCCATTCGCTCAACAGCGGACGGAACGACGGGCGGGATTTCACCCGTGCGTACCAGGCCTTTGCCGCGTCGTCCTCGCTCCATGGCACGTCGCCCAGATAGTCGATCGCCGAGAGGTGCGCCGCGGCGGCGAGATCCGCGTAGGTGAGCCGGTCGCCGGCGAGGAAATTACGCGTCTGCGCCAGCCAGCCGATATAGGCCAGATGATAGCGCACGTTTGCCTTGGCGGCGCGCATCACGTCGGCCGAGGGCGGGCCCCCGCCGTTGTCCTCGCTCATGAAGCGCTTGTAGATGCGCTCGGTGACGAGCGGGTGGGAGACTTCCTCGAAAAACTTTTCGTTGAACCAGGCCATCAGCCGGCGGACCTCGACGCGCTCGCCGATCGTGTCCGGCATCAGGCGCTTAAGTCCCATCTCAGAGCCATAGGCCTCGTCGACATATTCGGCGACGATCGCCGCGCCCGGGATCGGCGGCTGCTCGTCGTCCACCAGGACGGGCGTCGTGCCCGCCGCATTGAGCAGCAGAAATGCTTCGCGCCGCTCCCAGCTGCGCTCTTCGATCAGCTTCAGCTCAAGCCCGTATTCTCCCGCGATCAGGCGGATGAACCGCGAATGCGGACAGAACGGATGATGAAACAGCGTAAACATGAAGCCTTTGACTATGTGATGGTGCTTAAGAATCCATCAATGTTTTGTGCGGCGCCACACTAGTCATTCAAAACCGCGAAGCAAGGGCGCGACGCCGCATTTTGCGATTGCAGCAAGGGAGCGGATGGGCGAGAAGAGCCCCGCTTTTCCAGCCGAAATGGACCGTAAATATGTCAGATGCAATACGGGCAGTGATCCTCGGCATCATCGAGGGTGTGACCGAGTTCCTTCCCGTGTCCTCGACCGGCCATTTGCTGCTTGCTGAGCGCTTTTTCCATCTCGGCGAAGGCGCGTTCTGGGATTCGTTTACGGTCCTGATCCAGCTCGGCGCGATCCTCGCGATCGTCGTGTTGTACTTCAAGAAATTGTGGGACGTCGCGATCGGGATGTTCACGGGTGACGTCTATGCACGCCGCTTCGTGATCGGCGTGCTGGTGGCGTTCCTTCCCGCCGTCATCGTCGGTCTCGTCGGCGGCAAATACATCAAGAGTCTGCTGTTCAATCCCTGGGTGGTGTGCTTCTCGCTGATCGTCGGCGGCGCCATCCTGCTCTGGGTCGACAAGCTCGATCTCAAGGCGCGCGAGCATGACGCCACCCGGTTTCCGCTGCTGATGTATCTTTACATCGGTATCGCGCAGTGTCTGGCGATGATCCCGGGCGTGTCGCGCTCCGGTGCAACCATTGTCTCCGCCATGCTGCTCGGGGCCGATAAGCGCGCGGCGGCGGAGTTCTCGTTCTTCCTCGCCATTCCCACCATGATCGGCGCGTTCGCCTACGATTTCTACAAGAACCGCTCCGAGATGACGATGGACCACATGGGCATCGTCGCGATCGGCTTCGTGGTGTCGTTCGTCACCGCCATCATCGTGGTGAAGACGTTCCTGGAATACGTCACCCGCCACGGCTTCGTGGTGTTCGCCTGGTGGCGCGTGATCGTCGGCACCCTCGGCCTGATCGCGCTGGCACTGGGGCGGTAACCCCGAACTTCAAACAATTGACTGCGGGGATGGTTACGCGCTCTTGCGCTGGAATTGCCCGGCGGCGCGGAAACGCCAGAGATATTGCGGGGCGATCGCTTCAAGCGAGTCGGGCGCGATGCCGAGGCCTTCCAGCGTTAGCCCAGCGGCCTTCGCCGCGTCCGACACGACATTGTCGCGCGCGAGCAGCGTGACCTGGTCCGGCGTCAGCTTCAGCGCGCCCGGCGCGAATTGCAGGAAGTTGGCCTTGAAGCGGGCGAGGCCAAACGGCAGCGGCATCAGCATCGGCTTGCGATCGGCAATCGCGAGAATGGCCTCGATGATCTCGCGCATGGTCAGGACTTCCGGGCCGCCGAGCTCGTAGGTCGCGCCCGCCTTGGCCTTGCCGTCGACGGCATCCGCGACCGCGGTGGCGACGTCGCCGACATAGACCGGCTGCATCTTCGTGTCGCCGCCGATCAGCGGCAGCACCGGCGACATCCGCGCCAGCGCCGCGAAGCGGTTGGTGAATTGGTCCTCGGGGCCGAACATCACGGAGGGGCGGAAGATCGTCGCCGACGGCACCGCGGCCAGGACCGCGGCTTCTCCGGCCGCCTTGGCCCTGGCATAGCGCGAGGGCGATTCCGCGTCGGCGCCGATCGCCGAGACATGGATCAGCTGTGCCCCCGCGGCCGCGGCCGCCTTGGCGATGGTCTCGGCGCCCTTGGCCTGGACGGCGTCAAAACTCTGCGCGCCACCCTCGGCGAGGATGCCGACCAGATTGATCACGATCTGCGAATCACGCAGTGCCGCCTCAATCGAGGCCGGATAACGGACATTCGCCTGCACGGTGTGGACCTGCCCGACCTTGCCGGAGGGCTGGAGGTACCCGGCCAGCTCCGGCCGCCGCACCGCGACCCGGACCCGGTAGTCGCGCCGGCACAGCGCGCGGACGACATTCCGGCCCAAAAACCCCGATCCGCCGAAAACCGTGACGAGCGTGTCCAGATTCGATGCCATGGGATCCATTCCTGGGGTCCATATCCTGCGGGAAGAGTGCGTCTCGTCAGGCTTGTATCGGGCCGGTTTGCGATGCGCAATCCGCATCCCGAAGCGGGGTTCAAGCATGAATTGACAACCGCGTCACCGAACCGTAGTAACCGCCTCCGTGCCTAACCGGCATGCCCAGGTGGTGGAATTGGTAGACGCGCTGGCTTCAGGTGCCAGTGGCTTAACGGCCGTGAAGGTTCGAGTCCTTTCCTGGGCACCATCGCTCTTCTAAGAGCCTGATCTCCAAGGCTTTACAGCAATTTCAATGGCTTGACGCCTCCCAAATGGTACATTCGGGTGGTACAAATGCCGTTAGCCATGTCGCGTCCCTGGAAGCATCCGAAAACCGGAATTTATCAACTCCGAAAAGTCGTCCCGGACGACCTGCGCAAGCTCGTCGGCAAGCGCGAGGAGAAGGTAAGCCTTCAGACCCGCGATCCCGCCGAAGCCAAAGTGCGGCATGCCAAGGCGCTGGCCGAGCTCGAAGTTCGGTGGGCCAATTTACGAGCCGGGCCGAAGCCTCTGACCGAGCGTGAAGCGCACCAACTCGCTTTCGTCTCGTATGATCGCTGGTTGGAGCAGTACCGGGACAATCCTAGTCAGCAGACCAACTGGGACGTCGAAATTGGAGATCGGCTGTTTGGGGCTCCGCCGACCAGGGAAGAAAAAGACGCGGCTCGTGCGCAGTCGGTCGATTTCTTCTCTCCCGAGCCGGAATTGTACAAGATTGCTCGAATGGAGCAGGCCTGTTTGGAAGCCGCGGACGGCTACCTGAGCGCTCATGGGTTTTCTGTGGATTGGCAGAATCGACGAACCATGGCTCGCGCCATTGGGGCTGCCATACAGCGCGCAAGCCTGGTGCTGGCCAACTTGGCAAAAGGCGAAACCGTTCCAGAGTTTCCCTTCCCGAATTTGTCTGTATCGCAGGGCGCCGCAGTCGCTCGGTCGCCACAGCGAGCCGTCACATTCCAGGATCTTCTGGATGGTTGGAAGGCCGAGCGGCGGCCGGTCGCCAAGACTGTTTACGAATGGTCGCGCGTCATCCGGGAATTAGAGAAATATCTTGGACATACCGATGCCCATCGCCTGACCGCGGAGAACCTTGTCGATTGGAAGCGAGCATTGGTCGCCGCGGGATTGCGGGCAAAGACCATCCAGGGTTCGAAGTTGTCGCCGGTGCGGGCGATCCTGCAATGGGGTGTTCAGAACAAGCTCCTCAGCTCGAACACTGCCGAAGGCGTTTCTCTTGAAGTTAGAGCCAAGCAAGGAGAGCGCAAGCGAAGCTTTACCGATGAGGAGGCGAAGACCATCCTCCGGGCAGCGCTCGCGGAGAGAGAAGAGGTCAAAAGGTGGGTCCCCTGGATCGGCGCATACACTGGGGCGCGACTTTCCGAGATCTGTCAGCTGCGCCGGGAGGACGTTCTGAAGGTTGAAGACATCTGGTGCATGAAGTTCGTGCCGGAAGCAGGTTCGCTCAAGACTTCTGGATCGGAGCGAGTAGTCCCCGTTCACCCTGCGCTGATCGAAAATGGTTTTCTCAACTTCGTCGCCCAGGTCAAGTCCGGTCCTCTGTTCGCCGAGCTTTCTCCAGACAAGTTCGGTAAGCGCGGTGGTAATGGGACCAAGATGATCGGCAGGTTCGTACGTCAGCTTGGATTGAAAGATCCGAGATTGTCTCCAAGCCATTCTTGGCGGCACCGGATCAAGACGCTTGGACGCAGGCATGGGCTGGCCCAAGATATTCTCAATGCGATCACGGGCCATGGATCGAAGTCGGTCGCGGATTCGTACGGGGAGTTTCCGGTGGAGGCGCTGTACAGGGAGCTTTGTAAAGTTCCCGTCCTCGATTTGGCTGGGGTTGTGCAGAGCAAGGAGGCCGTTTAGACGCCCGATCGTTTTGGCGACGAATCTGGAGGTCGGACGTTTTTCTCAAAGTAAGCGTGGGGTAGAGTGGCCTGAATCGTCGTCTTCGGTCAGGAAGGCAACCCTCGTCGTTTCTCATCATTTCGGACCTAGGCTAATGCGTCCCGGCCGTAGACGGTTTAGGCTCGCCTGTGCCAGGTTGACGGTATTCTTCACAAAATCGAGCCGCGCTACCGCCGTCCTGGGCCATGGTGATCGGCACATTGGTCAATGCCATCCCCCGGCCAGCAAGAAATGTCGTGACGATGACCTCAAAGGTCATCGGGGGGCGATGGTCCATGTGGCCGGCATCGCGCGTCAGCCGCTCGCTGGTCACATGCCCATCGGCGCCAGCGTGCGCCGAGAAAAATGCATCCCGCGCACTATAAAGGTCGAACCTCACTACTCGCCGGAAGGCTTGGCTTACCTCTTTGCTTTCGGCTGGGCGCGCGCTGCCCTATGCAATGAAGATAGGAGAAATCTGTG
Source organism: Bradyrhizobium sp. 35 (assembly GCF_023073215.1). Lineage (NCBI taxonomy): Bacteria > Pseudomonadati > Pseudomonadota > Alphaproteobacteria > Hyphomicrobiales > Nitrobacteraceae > Bradyrhizobium > Bradyrhizobium sp. 35. The sequence goes on along the minus strand of NZ_JADPJC010000110.1, from coordinate 70,478 downwards.
CCGCTGCCATCGGTTCGGATGATCGAAACATCGGGTTCCGTGCTCGGTCATCATGACCTGAAAGTGGCTGACGCCGCAGCCCGCCTTCGCGACATATTCGGTGTGACGTTCGAGAAGCGCGGCGACATCGAGAGCGTCCCCCGTCGCTGACCCTCCGGGTCGGTAACGGTTCAACATGGTCTTAAAGAACTCCGTGGCGTCGCCTGGTTCTCGAAGCTACGAGTGGCCAGGTCGACGGGCTTGGAACGCCCCATCAGAATGGCTCATCTTCATCAGCAGCCCGGAACACCGTCACACGGCGGGTGATATCAGAATAACGAACCTTGCCGACAACACGCTCCTCTTCATCTTCCTGAAGGGTCTCACCCCACGCCCGTCGGATAAGATCCCTCGCGTACGGCCAAGCACCAACCGCGGCGTGGCCGAATGCGGGCGGCGCGCGCGGAGGTCCTCGCCGCCTATCACGGCTATGAGGATGCCGCTCCAGAGGTCGGCGAGCTGGATGATGCCCCGCTAACCGATCCGCAGAAGGAGGCGATGCGGCACGCGTTCACCGTGGAAACCCAGCCGATGACGGCGCTCCGCGGCGATCTCTTGAAGAGGATCAGCGTGGCGCGATGTCCGTTCTGCGGAATCGGCGAGTCTTCGACGCTGGACCATTATCTGCCGAAGGAGCAGTACCCGGAATTCTCGGTATTCCCGAAAAATCTTGTGCCGAGCTGCGCGGTCTGCAACACACGCAAACGGGACCGCATCCTGGACAAGGGAACGAACGTGCGGATGTTCCTGCACCCCTGCTACGACTTGATCCCGGACACGGCTTTTCTGGCGGTGCGCGCGCGCATGAAAGCGGATGCGTTAGTCCTGTCATACCGGCTGACGCGGCCGGCAGGGATGGCGCTTCAGACCTTCCAGCATCTGCGGTCGCACTTCAACGAGCTAGACCTCGCTGATCGTTACAGACGGATGGGCCTCGAGCATCTGGGGGGACAGTATCCCGCGCTTCGTCGCGCTTATGGGCCAAGTGAAGATGCGGAGCGCGTCGCGGAGAAGCTGATCGAGGGAGCGGAGGATTTCGAGGAAGTGTCAGGTCCGAACTACTGGCTCGCCAAGCTTTATCGAGTCCTAGCTGGCAACGAGGATTTCTGCGACGGCGGCTTCGAGGCGATTCGGGTTGAAGTCCAGGCGCATTGATCCCGGCTGTTCGAAAGCAATGATCACTCACGGCCTTGGCAAGAAAGAGGGGGAAGAGCTGGTCTACATGGGCAAAATTGGCACGGGCTGGGACCGGACGACGTCGGGCAAGATCCGCAAGGCCCTCGATACTGTCGTCCGCCGGCGGGCGAAACTGACCAAATAAAGAAGCTCAAGGCAACCTGGGATCAGCCCAAGTTCTTCGCCGAGATCGAATGTCGGGACATCACCTCTGAAGGACTGCTTCGCGGGAGCTCTTTCAAGGGACTCAAAGGAACGCGCGGTTCGTAAGGACGGTTTCCTCGAACAAAATGGAGGAGGCGTTCTGCTGCAGGCAGACTTTGTTCGCTTATCTGTCGCCAATTGGACTTGTTGAAAGAAACCCCACCGGGGCTGTCATACCACCAGAAAAAATCGCCGACGTGAGAGCGCGGCCATAAACGGCGCCCGTATCGATATTGAGCCTATTGGTACGGTGATCTGGAGTACCGGTGGAGATCGGCGTGTGTCCGTGCACGATCAGCCGCCCGAAATTCTTGTCACTTGAGAGGAATGGTTCTCGGATCCAAAGGAGATCGCGTCGCCGTTGCAGATCTAGCGGCTTGTCGGGGTGCACACCGGCGTGGACGAAGAATCTCATTCCGTCGTCATGGAAGAGGGGGAGCGAACGAATCCAGTCTATATACTTGAGAGGAATGTCTCTTGGGGTCTTTGCTTTGTAGCTATCTAGAGTAGCTTGAGCTCCATTCTGACGCCATTTGAGTTGCGCGTCTTCGCCTTCCAGCGCTGCAAGTAGCAGGTCTTCATGATTGCCGCGCAGGCAGATGATCTCGTCCGGCGACCATTTCTGGAGATCCATGAGGAATTCGATGACCCCGCGGCTGTCGGGCCCCCGATCAATATAGTCTCCCAGGAGGACAAGTTTAGATCGTCCTTCGCCAGCGTCCCGCTCGCAGAGCTCAACAAGGCGCTGCAGCTGGTCTAGGCACCCGTGCACGTCACCGATTGCGTAAGTCTTGCTCAATTCAAATCCGACGGTGGGAAGCTTCGATATTGCAGGCGATGCCACTATCGCTGCGCATCGCCGTTGCAACTATCCAAACAGCCAGGAGGTTGGCGCAGCAATCGGGCGTTGATCGTGGAGCAGGATTGCGCCCTTGATGATGCGGACGAGGGTCCAAATCGTCCACCACAATATGACGAAGGCGCCGATGAAGAAATAGAGGAGGGCGAAGCCGATGATGAAGTAGAGTAGTCCGATCCAGAAAGTGCGGATTTGGAACTGGAAGTGGCTGCGCCACATTTCGCTGGCGGTGGTCGATTTTACGTGGGCGATGATCAGGCCGATGATGGTCGTGATGACGGTGAAGAAGCCTAAGGCGTAGAGACCATAGACAGCCAAAGCGTAGCCTCGGTCGTTGGTTGGCGTCGGGTCTTGGACGGGTAGTTCGGCGGAAATAGTCATTCTGGCAGCCCTGATTTGTGATGCAGGCGTTTGTTGGCTTTTATTTGCGCTTCTGTCGCTCGGCCAAGACGAGGTAGCCGCCCGCCGTGGTGATGAGCGCGGCCGTGATGATGATCGGGGTCCTGTCTTGCGCGCCGTAGCCAAGGATCCAGAGCAGTACGGCGCCTACGACCAGTAGGCACCAAGGCCACCAATCTCCCATTCGATTGTTCATTCGCTTCCTCAGGATGTAAGGTTGGATGGCTGGGATTCAGCCAAATCTTCGGCTAGTTGCGCCTCCAATACCGATTTTATCGGTATCTGAAAAGTCGGTTTATGTCTCTAGCCCCCTCCGGGAGGCTGGATGCCAAAGACGGTCACGTCACCGATTCAGAAGAAGCTCGCAGCCATGCTGGTCGAGTTCAGGAAGGATGCTGGTCTTCGCCAAGTGGACCTCGCCAAGAAGCTCGGTGTCTATCAGAGTTGGATTACGCACCTGGAGTCCGGCCAACGCCGGATCGATGTAGTCGAACTCATAGAGTTGGCCCGCATCTTGGGTTTCGACCCGGCCGAGGTCGTACGGAAGCTGAACAAGCGCTGACTGCTTCCGTTGAGGCAGGAAAGAAAAGAGCCCCTTTCGGGGCTCCTTGAGCTTCGCACATTGCGGTTTCCGCGGGCTACGCCCCGTTTTCAAAAGCCCCTCACGTGACGGTACCCCTAGCCGCTGCTCTGGGGAGATTCGCACGAAGCTTGATGCCTGCTTCAATCGACGCGAAAGAATGTTGCGAGCGTCTACGTTTATGGGGTGGGAAGAGCTTAATGACGTCCAGTCTGAAGAGGGCTACAGCACAAAGCGGTAGTCTTGTCAGGGCGTAGGCGGACGAAAACCGGATGACGGAATTGGCCATTAGGCGTGAACTGCATGCAGCTTACTTCAATCACTTGGCCGACCAATATCTGAGCCTTAGCCTCTGCCCATAAGAGTTCCCGCTCTAGATCTGTGAAGCCGGCACCCACGGCACCCCTAGTCGTTGTGACGAAGCCCAATCGGCCGCGGTGCTTGCCCCTGCCTTCAGCGTATCCGGTGATGGCGACGTCGTGCGTCTCCGCCGGCTTCACTTTGATCCACTGCTCGGCCTGACGAAGAACGAGACCCTCGCACTCAAGCTCGTTGGCGCGTTGGAGTTGGGCACGAATTTCTGCCGGGCTGGGGTTGGTAAGGCAACCCAAACGAAGGCGCTGGTCGAGAGGGGCGAGGCCGTAGAGGTGCTCTTGGGCGATTGACGGCGTATCTACCTTGCGACACCTGGTCCGAGTGGCTCTGATCGTGTTGCGGAAGGTATTGACGAAGACCTCGCAGTCGCGAGGTTGGCCCTCGCGCCATGCCGGAATGTTATGAAGCTCCTTCTCGGCCCGGCTAAGCCAGCCTCGCTTGTCGCACCAGATAGCCCGGACGCCGTCCACTTTCAACGTCACCAACCAATCCCCGGTCAGTCTCTTTCCATGCCATGCACGCGGATTGATGATCTTCGGATAGGTCATGGCTTCCTGGCAGGGTGCCTGTTCTCTCGGGATTCGAGCGAGGCATCGAGATGTTGCGCGCAGGCAGTCGCATGCGACAGCGCGAGTTACCGCGCCGATTCTTTGCCTGCTTCGAACGTCGCCCAATGCGGTCCTCAGCAGCGCAGGATTGCTCAACCTTCCAAGCTAGGCAGACGGTAAGGGCGGGGAAGGGAAGGGAAGGGAAGGGGGAGGTGGGTGCAGGTCAGTGGGTGGGGGTAAAAAATATAGTCGCTTTTCACACGTTCACGTCGTCATTTTTTTGCACCATTGGGCGAGCGAGCCGAGGAAAAATTATCGAGAAGGACTTGGAAGACTACCCTCGGCGGTTGGCGCTTGCGATGCGCCTTGACCCAGCAACGTTCTACAAAGGTCCATTGCGCTCGACCTGGCTAAGCGCCGCCGCGCCGGGCCAAGATCGTTGAATGGAAGCGCATTCAACGTACGCGTGATAGGCATCAGCGACCTTGGCCCAATTTCTTCAGACGGCGGGCCGGCTCAATGTCGATGGTCCGATAATCTTGAGGCATTCTCACCGAGCGTCCACTGCGGAGGTCGGTCAGCGCATGGTCCCTCACTTGGAATTCCTGACCGGGCGTGTCGCGCTCAATCCAACGCGCGACACGGACGAGGTTGTCGGAAGAGTAGAAAATCTGAACTGCTCTCACTGCGGAAGCCACTCGCTCGAGCCGCTCCATAGCGTCGCCGAGCTTCGCGCGGTGCATGCGCAACTTATGTTGGCTGTGCATCTGCGTGTCTGAGCCGACCTCGATGGCCGCGGCCAAATCTTGCAAGGCAAGATCGTACAGAACTTCAATGTTTAGGTGCTCGAAGAACGCGCAGCCCTGAAGCTCATGGACTTTGCGCTCGTGCATTACATAGATCGGATAATCAGGCTCCTTGCCGTAACGACGTTCAAACGCCGCTTCTGCGACGAAGTCGCGCACTTGCTGATGAATCATCAAGGCGTGGTCAGCGCGAACGGCGGCGTTGCGCAGCCGCCGGAACGTCTCCGGCATTACCGATTGAAATTGACGCTGATTCTTTGCAACGGCCCGGATTGTTGGTCGCCACTTCCCTAACGCGGTGATCACCAACTTCAGTTCGGGCAGGATTCGGCTGAAGCCAATGATGATCCCGGCGCGCTCCACTTCGATATCGAATTCAGCCGCTACGTCATGCCACGACTGACCCCACAGATCGGCACCGCACTTACTGCCGAGAATGGCGGCAGAACCGTCATCCATTTCGACGGTAAAGCCGTCGCGATGCCGCCGGGCTTCGCATTTTGAGCAATACGCCTTTTCCGCGGGGTACTTCGCGAACCGGTACACATTCAAAATCCGAACGGGCGAAACGCCCTCCGGAATGCGGTTCACAACGTTCGGCTGGTCGTGCGGGTCCTCAATCTCTAGTTGTCGATCGCGGAGCTCAGCATCGCTGAGTTTAGTATACTGTTTCGGCTCTGTCGCCATTGCGGACTCCGTATGTTCACAGAACGCATTTAGGCACGCCGAATCGTCCCCACCCCCGACTCGTGAGTTCCGTATACCATATGTGGGGTAGCCCTCCTAATTGCGCGCCTGTTTCGCCCAAATGTGGTATTACGGGGGATCACCTGAGTGCGCGGACTCGTTCGGGATGGACTCGATTTGTTCAGGCGCGACTCACCCTCGCAGATTCCGCGTTGGAGCCGCGACGCTGACGCCGCTACGCGGCGCCTTTGAGCCGGCCCTCAATGTGTCGGGGCAGATAATGAATTCGCAATTGCTGGTGTTCAGTCTGACGACGAGTTCGTCCGCAATCCCCCGGTCGCCGTAGCCATGTATCTTTGCCGTGTAGATGCCGTGAGGAAGAGTTATCTCCCGACCATCAGCGTTGATTACGCCTAAGCCATCGTCGTTAGACTGATCAATGTCGAAAAGCGGAACTTCCTTTTCGGCACCTTGATCGAGATTGAAGCGTCCTTGGGTGCTCTTGTCCGCTTGGTTCTTTGTTCTGAGTCCGATGTGCGTCTCAATCAATTCGCCTTCGTCATCTCGCAATTCGACAATCTCGCATCGACAGTTGAGCAGCTTTTCAGTCGGACTCGTATTCACCACTACGAGGTACGCTTGGTAGTGTCCATAATCACCAGCGGGAATTTGCAATTTACGATCGAACGCAAGGTGGGCAGATTCAAATTGTCGCCTGATGTACGAATGCAAAAACCAGATGATGACAGCGGCGCCACCGAGAGCGGGCGTAAGCTGGACGAACCCGCTCATTACGTTAGCCGCTTCGGTGCCGTATCCCCATTGCGAGAATCGACCTAGGACCCAAGCTTTCGCGGCGTCTTCATAGATGGATTTTCCAATGCCCAGGAGACCCATGAGCCCGCCGAAAAGAACTAAAGGAAAAATGTCGCTGTATCGGCGCATACGGTCCCCCACTGCCCGCCCCTCCGGGTAGTCCTTCTACTACCTCGGACAGTTTCGAGCGAGGTTCTGGCGCCAGGCAAAGAGCCGTAGTGACACTGCCCAGCGAATCGGCTCTTAGTTGGTGCGCTCACAACCTGATGAGGGCTCCACACCTAGCTGGCAGCATCTCATGAGACTAAACAGACGATCCATCAGGATCGTCACCCGTGAACGTCGCAGCCTGTCTGTTGGGCATCGCCGCGATCATTAAGGCGCTTGTGTAGGGTAGACGGGGCCGTCCAGTGACGGGCCGCCCTGTTCGATTTGTTCGTCCGCCCAAAAGATCATCATCGTGCTACCATTGCGGCGAGCGTGAGCGATTCGCGATGAGCCCTGAACAAGCCGCCGCCAACTTTGCCGATGCGCGATTAGGCCTTCTGATCGCTGCGCATCGCGGGGTTGCCAACGCCGATCACCGGCAGCGTCTGCAATTCGCTCGCACTGATGCCGAAGCCGCCGGAGCGGACTTGCTGTCAGCGCTGGACGCGGCGGAGTTGCAATTCTTTGCCTACGTTGCCGCCGAGACGACGTCCTAGCCCTAGACAGTTGTTCGCGTCCGCCTTCTCGCAACGCGCCCGCCCGCGCGTTGGCCGAACCGGCACGCAGCCTGCAGGGGCGCCGAATGCCGCGCTCTTCGAAAGATGGACGCCCAAATAGGGGCTTATCCTACGGACGTTGCGCCGAAATTATTGCTGAGACGGGGGTGCCAGCGCAGCAGTTCGGATAAGCGTCGCAAGCTGATAGTGTGCTGATGATCCCACTGACTACGGCTATGTACTTCTTACGCATCGGGCATCCATTTTTGTTCATGGAGCTCGTTGAGAGCTCCTTGAACCTCCTTGAGTACCGACGGTCGCGAACCTATGCGACGATCCGGCCCTGCAACCGGGCTTCGTCGGCATATGCCGAGAGAGGCTTGTCCGCCACGAAGTGCCGGTCGCGCTCCACCGAAAGCCCGAGCGGGCCTTTGAGCGCCGAGATCTCGGCCAGCGAAACATATCCAAGCTCGGGAAACCCGAGGCCCAGGTCGCAGAGACCGAACAAGCGGTCGGGATCGTCAGGGTCAACTTCGCTGATGAGCCAGGTTGCCGCGCCATCCGGTGTGTAGATTTTTGCCACCGGCCAGTGGTCGGTGCTATCCGCTATAGCATTGACGAGCAGCTGAACCCGATCGGTCAACGAAAGGAGATCTTCATTGGCCATTGCGGTTCGCTTCCGGTGCAGCGGCGGATTGGTCTGACTTCGCTGTCGCTGATGAGCGTCGTCGAGAGCTGGGTTTGCTGTCCTGCTTGCGATGAAGCTGATCTTCGTCGGACGAACCACCAGTAGGAGCGAGGGGCTGCGCCTTCGGTGCAAGCAATGAAAGCGCAGCATCATAAACGCGTTGGAAATTGCAGTAACGCTGCCACAGCCGGTCCGCAGTATCCTGGTCGCCGGCGACGTCGATGGCATCAATGAAGGCTTCCAACGTGAAATGCCGGAAAGCCACTCGTGAACGATCGCTTTCGTCGAGAGGGAGAAGCTCGTTGGCGTAGACCTGGAACGCGGCTTGGACTCGGCGGTTGAGCCGCGGACCGATCGCGATGAACATCGCTCTGGGCGTCACGCCGTTATCGACGGCAAGTTGGCTGAGGGCGTGCTCACGGGTTAGCTGCTCTAGCTCGACGGAGCGGAGCAATCGGCTGCTCGGGTCCTTGTATAGGCGGACTTGTTTCAGCGCCTGGTCATAGCGGTCGCGCCAGCGAGCCGCGGGCCCGGTCTGGTCCTCACTGTACTTAATCTCGCAGTAAATGATGCCAGACTCACCCTCAGGGGTTCTGACGTGCAGGGCCACATCTACGGCAGACCGATCTGCGAGCCAGCGGTCGTCGTGCTCGGCGCGGCCCACACGCCTGCCTGGAGAATGCTCGAACGTGACCTTGTCGACCATCTGGACGAAGGAGGGGAGCAGTTGGCGAAAAACCTTGGTGGCCAGCTTGAGGTCGAGGGCCAGTGGGCCGAAAGCGTTGAAGACCAGCGGCTGAGAGCTCAGTGCATTTCCAACCAGACGGTCTTCATCGTACGCGGCATTTTCCTCGCGAAGGAGCATTTCTCGGACAGCGAGGAGGTGGATGGCCGGGCTGAGGAAGTTGAGGCCGGCGTCGGCAGCTTCTGCGCTGAGATGCGAGCCGAGGTGCGTATTCCGTTCGCCATCGGGAATGGCGCTGGGGATGTTGTGGTGGCGCATCCAGATGATCTGTAGGATTCGCGCAGCGCGGCGAAATTTTGAATCGTAGCTGCACCGCCCTCCGTATTCGCGAAGAAGTCGCTCAGGGATCCAGGGTGTGCGGCAGAGTTGGACGAATTTTGATCGTTTGGTGTCGACGCCCGATGAATGCGGCGCGGCCGCTGGGTTTGTGTTGCTCAATGTGTCTCTCTTTTTTGGTTGTAGCCGTGATGGCGACAGAGATTCGGAGAGAGAGCGATGAAGTTGACGTCCATCGACGGTATGGATGCCCAGTTACCCGAACGAGTAGGGCGAGCTCAGCCCAGAGAAGTACCGGCGTGCCGAACCGGGCTATGCCTTGTTCGGGATATGTGCGGACGGGCGAGGTGACCTTCCTATTCGTTCCCGGCGCTGGCGAAGCAGATGATTCTTCTGAACGATACGAGCAAGGATGCTCCCGAAATCAGTTTGGGCCATCGCAGCAGGCCCTTCGGTCGGTGTTGTGGCCTCGATCATCATTGCCGGTGGCGTTGAAGACGTCGCTGGCGCTGCATTGTCGTTGCCATGTTCACAAGCTTCGACCGTTTCGAAATGCTGATCAGAATGCCGCATAAGTTCTAGAGGCTCTATACTGGCTCGCATCAAGACAGAGTCTTCACTCTTAGCCTTCGGTTTGGTCTGTTGTCGTCGTCGCGGCGCGAGAGGTGGCTTGGAACCGGTGTCTGCTTCACAACGTCGTAGAATTGCGAGCAGCCAGGCGCCCTGTCGGTCGGATAGTCGTGCATTCTGTCCGTGTCGAAGAATCTGCATCGACAGCTTTTGCAGGAATTGCGCTTCGCGAGGGTATGCCGTCCCACTGAGCAGCACCGTGCTGATGCGCCTTTCCAACGCCTGATGATTATGGCCCACGATCACCGAATGTCCCTCTGCTTGATGTTAAAATATATAGGGGACCGCAGCAGGGATAATGTGAGCTTCTGGATGGTGGGGTGGGGATTAGGGTGTCCGGGGGCTTGGGTGTGAGGGCGTGTCGCCGAAACCTGGTGGGCGTCGGAGGGAGGTTCTGTGCCTGAAGGGCACAGCTTCGCCTGCGAGGGCGAAGCTGCTGTCGAGGGGGTGTCCGAAACCCGGAGCCACGCCGTCGGTCAGTCTTTGGATAAGCGCACCCTGTTACGGGTAGGCCGGGGTCAGCCGGTCGGCCTTTACGCGCCGCTTCATCTGGCGGGGCTGGTGCGCAACACATCCATCAATCGCGCAACTGCTGTGGGTCGCGAGTCAGCGGAGCCCACTCCTGCATTCAACTTGCGTCGATTGCTTATGTCGATGCCTTTCGACGGTTTCACCGCTTGTTCTCCTCGGCCTGATTAACCGCGAGAGCGGGGCCCATGGGGGGCTGCTATGTTTGCCGTCTAAGCGCGGCTCGCGTGCGGTTCCGGCAGAATCTGAAATCCACGCGCACGGTGCGGGTGGAGCGATGGCAGCCGCCGAGCTAATCGAGCGAATAGGTTCGATGATTTCAGGGCTGAATCAGCCGTCAAAGTAACAAATGAAAAATCTTGCGGCCGTTTAGGGCGGCCCCCGCCGCGATCGGCGGAGGCCATTAGATGCATCAGTGAAGGGCGGCGAGCGCGGAGGTCTCGACGTAGTCAGCGCACGCGGATTTAACGATCAGAAGATGTTTGGTGATCGAGATCTCCGCGTCCAGGGTTCGGATGCTGAGCAACACGCGGTGCAGGTCGGCGAGGTTGATGTTGAGCTCAAGTTTCGAGCCCGGGGCAAGGCTGCACTCGCGCAAGGCACCCTTGAACGCGACATCGTATCGGGATGTCGGCGAGATCGACAGAAGCGAGAGCACGTGATTGGAGTCGGATGTCTCCAAGACGACTCGACCTCGGTCGGAGGCGATCCTGGCGATAGTCGTGCTGTCCAGCGCCTCGGCGACCGCCACGTCGAACGTTGCAGCCATGGCAGTATCGAAGATGCCATCGAATGGACGGCACCGGCCGGTCTTGATCCAGGACAGTTCGGTGCTGCCGGATTTGATGAACACCGCATCATCGGTCTCAGCAACCACGACCGCACCCTGCATTTTGCCGATCGCAGCGCGGGCGTTGTTAACGTTCCGCTTCGGCAAGACGAAACTCAGGGCGTCGGGTAGGCCGGTGGACCGGTACAGCGAGACGCCGCCCAGATAGCCACTCCTCGCCCTGCCGCCGCTGATCTGGAGCCCGTCAAAGGCTTGCGTGCCGGCAGTCCGGTTCTCGATCAGCAACGCGGCATAGCCGATTGCGTGGTAGAGCACTCGGGCGTCCACCTGTGCGAGATGTCGAGGTTCTTCGGCGCGGCTTTTCGCTTCGAAAAATCGAACTGGCGCCGTCATGTGGAACGATCGCCCCGATCCTCGCCACGCCAGTGCATCCTGCTCTTTGTCCAGCTCGAAAGACAGTTCGCAGTTGTAGTGATGGCCTAAGGAGGCCAGGAGCTGCTTCGGAAATTCAAAGCCGACGATCTCGTCCTCGGCAAGATTCGAACGCACGAGATCGACCGCCGTGGCGACCGAGAAGCCGTTGTCCGGGGTGGATTCGCCAAGCCGCAACTCGCTGGACGAGAGCATCATCGTGATCGTTCCGCTTGACCGGCTAGGCAGGCTGATCGCCCGCGCCGCCGATTTCAGCTGGTCGCTGTGGATGACGAATTTCCTGACGGTCGCGGGGACGAGAACTTGTTCTTGAAGCATAAGGAAGACTCCGGGAAGGCACCACGAAGGTGGATGCGGGTGGAAACCCGTCTTTCTAGTCCGCGCCTCAGGTTTTGGATGGGGCCTGAGCTGGTGCGGCTCAGGCCCTCGATCGATGGCTCAATGCTTGCTGTGATCGGAAGTTGGCAAGCCCGTCTAGTGGAATTCAAGTGACTGATCTCGCGAATAAATATCGTCCTCGGCGGTTCTCCGAAATCGTGGGGCAGGATTCCCTGGGGATTTGGATGCGGGAGCAAATTCGCTCGCGCGCCGGGCGATCGGTGCTTGTTGCCGGACCCGTCGGCACCGGCAAAACGACGTCCGGATTGATCTATGCGAAGGCCCTGCTGTGCGGCAGCCCGGTTGATGGCGAGGCATGCGGTGTGTGCGATCAATGCCAGGAATTCGGCGAGAACCCGCGCAATGTACCCAGCTTCCACGCGCTGGAATGTGGCGAGCATTCAACCGTTGATGAGGTCAAGGAACTGCTCGAAATGGCCAACGTGGCCCCTTTCCTTGCACCTCGCCGTGTGCTGATGCTCGATGAAGTGCATAATCTTTCCCGTCGGGCTTCGGACGCATTGTTGCGCATTCTGGAGGCGCCGCCGGAGTGGGCTAGCTTCATTCTCCTGACCTATCGATTGAACCTGATTTCCGGGGCTCTGCGCAGCAGGCTTTCCAGTTTTGAACTCAGTGCGTTGAACGAGGCCGAGTCTTTTAGGCTGCTTGCAGGTGTTTGCGACCGCGAGGGCCTGCCGTACGATCCGGAGGGCTTTCGTCTCATTTTCAAGGCGGGGTCCGGCGGCCCCCGCGAAATGCTGCGCGAACGCGAAGTGGAAAAGACCTCCCAATTCGGTCCCATCGACGGCGCTCATGTGCGTCTTGCGCTCAATCTCAACTTTGAGGACCGGCTGACGGCGTTCGCGCGAGCCCTGATGGCCGGCGATCTGGAGAGGCAATTGAGGGAGGTCGAGGAATGGCCCGATACGCCCGAACGCAAGCTTGGTTTCCTGTACCAGTTTTTCGTGTTCCAGTATTTTAATGGGTGCCGGCGTCTGCGTCGCGAAGATCCTCTTATGCGCAACATCGGCGCGGAAACCCAGGAGCAGTTGGTCGCGGCGTTCGCTGCGCGCGCCGCCGCGTCCGGATGCGAGCTGGAGGCGTATTGGGAAAGTATCATTGACGCGCTGACTTCGAACGCGAAGGTCACGGATCATAGCCTCGCCATGATCCTGGGCAGGTTAAACCGGCTGTTCAACCCGGTGTCGCCGATCCGAGCACAGGTCGGAAAGCCGCGGGCCGAAGCCGCTAAATCGGTCCTGCGCGTGCGATCGTTCGGATCGTCTTCAGGGGACCGGGCGTTTCTTTCCTGGGCCGAGATTCGCCCTCATTGGCAGGCGGCGTCGCTCCTGCCGCAACGATACGGCGTCCTTTTCAATCTTCGGCTGACCATCAGCCGCTCGGGATCGGCTCGGATCAATCCAGAAGGGAATGCTCAACTCGTGTCCAAGCTCACCCACGAGCTCGGCATGCGCCTCAAAGACTGGTGCGGCTCGTCATCGCCAGTTCTGCATTGGATGTACCGTCACGAACTAGAGGACGAGACGCGACAGAGAACGCGAGTTCTTCTGTCCGTTCCCGATGAACACGTCCCGGGGGCGCTGGCGTGGCTTCGCGCGAAGTTTGTGCCAAGGATTTCCCGGACATGCCATCTCAAGGTTCAGATCGCTTGCCGACCTGGAATGTCGGAAGAAGATCGAGTGCGCTTTCATTGGCAGGGCGTCCGCGCGTTGAGTCGCAGCCTTGACCCGAGGTTCACCGCCCGCTCAGGTCTGGGCACCGTCTCCCCTCTGGTCGATCTGCTGAAGATTCCGCTGCGGTGGCGCGCGCAGATTCGTCGCATGTCGAATGTGCAGGCTCGCGGCATGTCGGCCTCGCTGACAGGTGGGGCCAAGCGGAACGACGAGAGCGGCATGGGTTGCCTCTCCGCGCTGAGCGATGGTGCTTGGCAGGCGGTCGATACCGGATGGGAGTTGCCAGAGTACGAAGCGCGCAAGGCGGAACGGGAGCGTCGCCACATTGCTCTCGCCAGGCTGGCCGCGCTGCTTCCAGGAGCGGACGATGCGCGCCGCGAAAGCCTTCACCTGGAGATGGAGCTCTTGAAGTCGAGCTGGAGTTCGGACCCAGGGGATTGGCGGCGAGGCTGGTCTGGTTGGTGGCTCCCGGAGACGAGCGTCAAACTCGGCTAGTTCCAGGGTGCGGGCAACGTTACGTTGGAAATATCAATAGATTCAGATAGATGCGCGAATCGACGGCGGCGCGAGCGCTTCCCCTTCTTTCAAGCTGACGGTTTACAAAATTCAATCTGACCGATCTCCAGGCTGAATATCGTCATCGAAATTAGCCTGGGTTGTGTCGAGACCTGAGTCAAACATTTGGGGCGGGCTGGTGGCGGCCTTGAACAACTCCCGAAAGCCGAGGCTGCCGGCGTCCGCTTCATACAGCCGGAATAGCCTCTTGACGTGCTCGGGCTCGACGCTGAACTCCGACGCTACGCTCTCATAGATGGCTTCCAGCGACTTCAGCGCCGGGAGCTTACCGGCGATCCGCTGAAGGACGATTTCTCCAGTCCTGTGCACGATCGCGCGTTCCTTCTCGATGTTTTGAAAGGACCGAAACTTGCCGGGCCCGCCGTCTTGACCACTTGCGTCCAACACAAGGTTCGAGATGGCACGACTTGCTTGCTTCTCGCCGTCACGGGCGAAGCCGATCAGCTTCCGCGAGATATTCAGGAAGAATTCGCTCAGCTCGTCCGGAACGGGAATCTTGTTCTCCAGGCAGATTGCGAGAGCGTTCCAAAGCGACAGCGCATTTCGATGGCGATTGTAATTTGCGATCTCGACATTGATGCGGGCCGCTACCTCCGCCGATATTTGATGGTGACGAGGTACGGTCGTCGCTTCCACCGGTGGGTACTGATGCTCGCGGTCCTCAGGCCGCTTTGCCTTTTCGAGATTTTTCTGCCACTGACGCGTTCGCTTTCTTACATCGACCATAGGAAAATCCTGCTCACGAATTCCAAGTCGGTGCCGATGTTGCCCTCAGCGGGTCATTTTGCAAGTCCAGGTCTCAAGGCGCGGCTTCACAGAAAGGATGTACAGGACCGCCGCTTCGCCGTCACCGATGGCCTGGCCGACCAGACACAAACGTGCGGGCTTCGTAGCTCGCTGCCGTGACCACGCGGCGGGAGCCGCGGACGGCGACCGGTTTGCCGTGAAGATCCGGCTTGTCCCGCTGCTCCACCGATGCGTAGAAGGCATCTATGTCGACACGGATGACTCGCGTGGTGCGAAGGGCGTCCGGACGGATGGTCTCTATTGGCGGTCATGTCATCGACCCACCGGATCCTCCTTGATGCCGCGGGCGACGATCCGGAGTGACCCCTCAAGCAACGGGCGCTGCAGTTTCAACGCCTCGTCCGGCGACGCGGTCATCCAGATCTCGACCTGTTCAGGGGTCGTGAGGATCACCGGCATGGCCTTCGGGTGGATGGCACCGACCTCGGCGTTCGCCTCCGTCGTCAGAAAGGCGTAGAGATCATTGCTAGTCTCGCCCTCCTTGACCTTTCGGACCGAAGTCCAATTGGTCCAGATGCCGGCGAAGCAGGCGAGGGGCCGACTTTCGTCGAGCGCGAACCAGATGTCGCCGCCCTCGTCCTTGTTGAACTCGCTGAACGAGTTGAACGGCACGACGCACCGATTCTCGATGCCAAGCCATCTCGTCCAGTGTTTGCTCTTCACGTTGCGGATATTGGTCGTGCCGCCGTCCGGCTCCAGTCGGAGCAGCTCCTTGAAGTCGACCGGCTTGCCCTTGGCCTCCAGCTTCCGCGCGCGCTTTTTGGTCGCCTCCATGAGGGCTTGCTGCGACGACGGCATGCCCCAGCGCGCGGTGACGAGCTCGCGCCCCTCGGCGCCGGCGCGCACGATCGGCGCCTTGTAATCTGGGAAAACCCCCGGCATCGGCGCGAGGTTGCCGACGTAGCGGTTGACCACCCGGAACAGCTCGGAGATGGCGGCTTGGTTGGTCGTGATCGAGTAGAGATTGCACATCGGTCAGGAATCGTTTCGAGGATGGCGTGGTTGCGCGGCGAGTTGTAGCAGAGTCGCTGCGGGCCGTCGGCCGGCTGTCGCGCATTTGCGGCAGCGCAGGCGACTGGCAAGATCGTGGACGAACGTGGTCGGTACGTGCTTCATCGCGGCGAGATTGACGTTGCTCGGCGTCTTGCATCGGGCGCAGCGGATCTCGAGAAAAGGGAAGCCCGCATTGATGGCCTGGTCGATCGTCGGCGACGGATCGATCGGCTCGCCGTCCGACCACATCCGCTCGTTCCAGGCCTCGCAGAGCAACTTGTCGGCCTGCTGCAGCATGGTTTCGGCTTTGGCCCGCATCTCGGCCGACTGCGCAGCCAGGATGTTGGCCATCGCTCGCGCCTTGCCGAGCTCCTTTTTCAGAGCCTTGCGGTCGCCTCCGGAGAGGGGCGTTGGGTGATACTTCGGCGCCATCGACTGGCGCCTACGACATGTCGAACGTCGGCCAGCAGCCGTCTTCCTCATGGCGCCCGGTTCGATTCCTGCAGGTGCCGTCGAGCAACCGCTGACCGACGTCCCTCCAGATCGCCTCCGCACCGTAGAGCCGGGTAGCGTCCACCTTCTGAATCTCGACGATCCGGGCGCAGCGCCGACAACCCACCCTCAGACGGTGTTGGGGAATCTGCCTTAGCTGCAGCAGGCGTCCGGAGGCGCCGGGGCCGGGGCTGGGCGCTTCGGCGCGGGGGTCCTGCAGGAGTGCTTTCCAGTATTCAGGCGGCAGATCCTCGTCCGGAGCCAACCCGCGCACGGAAGGGCCCTTTCCGCCGACGGCGGCGGCCATCTTTTCCATTTGCTTGGGTGTCGGCATGCGCCAGCTCGCGGGTCGGTCGGTCATGAGCAATTAGAACATATGAAGAACGAAAGAGTCGAGTCCGTCCAAAGTCGGAAAGCTACGAAAATGATCATGGGAGGACTTCGAGCGTCGGAACCGTGCCGCCCCGTTCGTCTTGAGTCCGCGTCCCGTACGCCGGAGTTTTGAGTCCCATGGCCCCACGCGCAAACTGGAAAGGCTTCCTGCGCCTGTCCCTCGTCACCTGCCCGGTGGCGCTCTACCCGGCCACTTCCGAGAGCGAGAAGATCTCGTTCAACCAGCTGAACCGCCAGACTGGCCACCGCATCAAGTACCTCAAGGTCGACGCCGACACCGGCGAGGAGGTCCCGAACGAGGATATCGTCAAGGGCTACCAGCTCGAGAAGGATCAGTTCAGCGAGGTTTCCAAGGAAGAGCTCGAAGAGATCGCGCTGGAGTCCACGCGGACCATCGAGATCGACGAGTTCGTCGACAAGGCGGACATCCATCCGCGCTACCTAATCCGCCCCTACTACATCCGTCCGGACGGAAAAGTCGGCCACGACGCCTTCGCGGTGATCCGGGAGACCATCCGCGAGATGGACAGGTCGCGATCGGGCGTGTGGTGCTGACCAACCGCGAGCACATCATCGCGCTCGAGCCGATGGACAAGGGTTTGGTCGGCACGCTGCTGCGCTATCCTTACGAAGTGCGCAGCGAACACGAATACTTCGACGAGATCCAGGACGTCAAAGTGAGACCAAGGACATGCTCGATCTCGCCAGGCACATCGTGAACCAGAAAGCGGGCGGCTTCGAGCCGGAGAAGTTCGAGGACCATTATGAAAGCGCGCTGATCGAGCTCATCAACCAGAAGCGCGCTGGAAAGCCGATCATGCCGAAAGAAAAGCCGACTGCAACCAACGTGGTCAACCTGATGGAGGCGCTGCGGTGGAGCGTGGGCCAGGAAGCCGCGCCGGCGAAAGCAGACAAGCCGGCGAAGAAGCCGCGTAAAGGCGCGGCTGGCCAGAAGGAGATGCTGATGTCGATCTCGGGCAAGAAGCCGTCCAAGGAAACGGCGGCAAAGAAGCCCGCGGCCAAACCGCATCGGAAGTCCGCTTGAGTTCGAACTCTCCGCGCGCTGCGGGCAGCCGGCCACGCTCGATCGGGGCGCGCTGCGCCACAGGAACTTGGGCGGTCAGGCCTCGCCGGGTCCGGAGTAGCTCGATGGGAGCGGCGTCGTGCGCGGCGCCGGCAGCGGCCGTTCGGTCCCTCCCCGTCCTGCGGCGCCGCCCTTCGAGTCGTACCGCTTTGCCAAATCGAGGAGACGACGCCGGGTGAACGGATCAGCCTTTTCGGCCATACCGCGGACCCGCTGGGCCAGACCTCGGTAGAACTCCTGCTCCATGACACGCCCCCTCAACATCACTGCCCTGAGTTGAGTGCTCTGCGGTCGCGGAGTCAAGAAGGGCCGGCAATAGTGCGTGAACGCTACCCGGATTTCATCGTCGCGCTTGAGCTCCCGATGTCGGCTGAACTAGAGTGCCATCGCAGGGGAAAATAGATGGCCATGCTCCCGATCCGGAAGGCGTGCCCGGCGTGCGGCAAGCCGATGAAAGCTGTGCCTGACGAAGCTTCGGAAAAGCCGCTGAGGTACGTCTGCACCAACTGCAACGACGACCCTCTGCGCGACCCCGACGCCCTGAAATGGGCGCACAGTCCGCTGCGGCCTCCGGAGCCGTAGGTCTTCGCGTTGCGAGCGGACTTCTCGTGAGCGTGGAACGGCCGTGGCCGCATGCCGTTGGTGCGGCGGGCCCCGCGCGAATGCAAGGCCTGCGTGGCTCCGCCCTCAAGCCCCCCAGCCCCCAAAAGGCGGGGCCACGCTCAATCCTCTCCGTCCTTCCGCAGAAATTTTCGTCATCCCTAACATGCGTGAATCCCAGATTGGCCCTGTTCAGGCAGGATGGCGCCATAGCTGGGAAACCTCCAATGTTCGATGCTCAGACCACCGCGCTTTTGCGCGCTGTCCTCGATGAGGTGTGTGAGGCCGTATCTCGGTACGAGACCTCGGCACGCATGCACGTCGCCTCGATGATCCTTGAGGCCGCCAGCAACGGCGAGACCTCGGTAGACGGGCTGAAGCAGATCGGCAGGAGAGCCCTCAGCGAGGCGCCGATCCTGCGGAATTGATTCCGCCCAGCAGCGGCCCGAGCGAGCCGTCCCGGCGCAGCGCCTGTGCAGCCATGGATGGGCCCGGCGTATTCGTCGCTGCCACTGAGGTCAGCGAGAGTTGCTGCCGCGTGCGTTCCAAGAGTGCTGATCCTCGAGCGTTATGTCCGTGGGCTTGGCTCCGGCGTCGGCGAAGGTTGCTGAGCCGGCGGCTGCGGGGATGGCGTCGTGGCCGGCTGCTGAGGAGCGGCGACGGCGGGCTGATCGCCCCCCGGCGTGAGGAACGCACGTGCCAATGTTGCTCAGCAAACGTTTTGCCTGAAGATCACGCACCTTGGAGTATTCGCGTCGTCGCTCGATGTTTGCCGCGGCCCATCTGTCCCATGCCTCGAATGCGTCCGCGTAGTGCTTGCGCATCTGCTCTTCTGCAGCGAGGCATTCAGAAAATTTGTCGAACTGCCCCGGTCTGCGGCGGGCAGGCGCGCGTTCGAGCCGAAATGCGATATCAGGGCCGGCCAAGGCCTGGAATGCTCCTGGGCGGACCCAAAAGGACCGGCTGAGCTATGTCGCTGCCGGGTCCCGGGTGGCGAACATGTGAAGGGGCCCGACTTCCAAAGCGAGCCCGCTCGTGGGATGCTCGTTCCATGTATCTGCGAGGGCTGCTCAGAGTTGCGTTCGCGGTCTTGGTGACCGCCGGTTTGACGTTGGCGCCCTTGGCGGCGCCGATGGCAGCCGCGCAAGCTCGCTCGGACGGCATGAGCGACATGTCCGTGTCCGCCGACATGCCCTGTTGCCCCGATGAGCAGAAGAGCAAGGACTGCCAAGACTGCCCGCTCGTTTCGATGTGCGTCCTGAAGACCGCCCAGGCGGGCCCCTCCGAGGCCGCCACCCTCCCGCTGCGGCACGCGATCCGGACCACTCATTTGGTTGCGGACGACCTGGTTGGCGACGGTCTGAGCCGTCCACCTCCCGACCAACCACCTCGAACCCTGGCCTGAACGGCGCTTGACGCCGATCGCGTCCGTGCGCTTCACGCGCGCGGATGTCGCACGCCGCTTCGGCGGCGCATTCAGGACAATCGAGGACCAGAAATGAAGACCTCTACCATCGTGCGCGCCGTCCAGGCGGCGTTGATCGCGGCCGCAGTCGCTGGCACAAGCACGGCCGCATTGGCCGACATCAAGGACTACAAGTTCGAACTCGTCGACCAGTCGGTCCAGGCCGGGCCGGACAAGGTCATCACCGTTAGGCTCTTGAACATCAAGACCGGCAAGGCTGTGCCCGATGCGGTGATCTTCGCCAGCCGTTTGGACATGGCTCCGGACGGGATGCAGGAGATGGCGACCAAGGTCACGCCCATGCCGGGGACGGAGCCGGGCACGTACCGCTTCAAGGCAAGCTTCGGCATGGCCGGGCGGTGGCAGCTTTCGCTCGGAGCCAAAGTCCAGGGCGAGAGCGGCACCGTCGAGAACAAGCTCGTCATCACGGCGCAAAAGTGATCCGCCCCTTCGCAGCAAGCCTCGCCGCCGTGCTGATCGCGGCGGCCGGGATCGCATTCGTCGTCCTCGGTCCACAGCGGCCGACGGCGCGAGCCGTCGCGATAATCGGCCCTGCTGCGGCCGAGGAGAGCGGCGCCCCGATCTACTACCAGGATCCGGACGGGAAGCCGTCGTACTCGCTTGTGCCGAGAAAGATGCCGGATGGCCGCGACTACCGCGCGGTGCCGGCCGCCGCCGATGTCAGCTTCGACGATCACCAGGCGACAGCCCCGGCGACTGCAACGGCTGGCGGCTCCGGAGAGCGCAAGATCAAATACTACCGCAATCCCATGGGCCTGCCGGACACCTCGCCGACGCCGAAAAAGGATTCCATGGGGATGGACTACATCCCTGTCTATGAGGGCGACGACAGCGACGATGGGTCGATCAAACTTTCACCCGGGAAGATCCAGCGGACCGGCGTCAAGTCGGAGCCCGCAGCGATGCGCGTGGTCCGGACCGCCGTCACGGCGCCGGGCACGATTGCGCTGGACGAGCGGCGGATCTCCGTCGTCGCCATGCGGGCGGAAAGCTTCATCCTGAAGGTGGCCGACGTGACGACCGGATCTCACGTCGTCAAGGGGCAGCCGCTGATGGAGGTCTACAGCCCGTCCGTCTCCTCTGCTGCCGCCGAGTACCTCACCACCATCACATCGAAGACGACCAGCGGCGACGTTCAGTATGGCCGTGGATCGCGCCAGCGCCTGATGAACCTGGATGTGCCCGACGCTGCGATCTCGGCGATCGAGAAGAGCCGGACAGTGCCGACCTCGATCGGATGGACCTCTCCGCGGGACGGCATCGTGCTGGAGCGAAACGCCATCGAGGGCATGCGCGTCGAGCCCGGCGGGGTCCTGTTCCGGATCGCTGATCACTCGATGGTCTGGGCCCTGATCGACGTCGCCGAACGCGACCTCGGCATGATCGCCAAGGGCCAGCCGGTCACGGTGAAGGCGCGGAGCTTTCCCGGGCGGGAGTTCAAGGGGAAGGTGCAGGTCATCTATCCTGAAATCAACAAAGAGACCCGGACGGCGCGGGTGCGCGTCGAACTGCAGAATCCGGACCTGATCCTGCTGCACGACATGTATGTGGACGCCCAAATCGACACCGGCAGTGGCGAGGCCGTCCTCGCGGTGCCGGAGAGCGCGGTGATGGACACCGGCAGCCGGCAGGCCGTTTTCGTCGACAAGGGGCAGGGTCGGCTTGAGCCGCGCGAGGTCAAGCTCGGCCACCGCGGCGGTGGGTTCGTGGAGGTCCGGCACGGCCTCGCGGAGGGCGACGCCGTGGTGGTCTCGGCGAACTTCCTGATCGATGCCGAAAGCAACCTGAAGGCGGCGCTGAAGGGCTTTGCCGAGGGGGCGCAGCAATGATCGCGCGCCTCATCACCTGGTCCGCCCGCAACCTGGTGCTGGTCCTGTTCGGGACCGGCTTCGCCGCCGCAGCGGGGCTCTACGCTCTTCTGCATCTGCCGCTCGATGCCATCCCGGATCTCTCGGACACCCAGGTCATCGTCTACACGGAGTACCCGGGCCAAGCCCCGCAGGTGATCGAGGACCAGGTCACCTATCCGTTGACGACGGCGATGCTGACCGTGCCGAAATCGAAGGTCGTGCGCGGCTTCTCTTTCTTCGGCGTCTCCTTCGTCTACGTCATCTTCGAGGACGGCACCGACATCTACTGGGCGCGCTCGCGCGTGCTGGAATTCCTCAACGGCGCGAGCGCGCGCCTGCCTGCCGGCGTGAGCCCCACGATCGGCCCCGACGCGACCGGCGTCGGCTGGGTCTACCAGTACGCGGTCATATCGAAGGAACTGAACCTCGCCGACACCCGTACCATCCAGGACTGGAATCTGAAGTTCGCACTGGCGAAGGCCGAGGGTGTCGCCGAGGTTGCGAGCGTCGGCGGCTTCGTCAAGCAGTACAACGTGATCCTCGATCCGCAACGCATGCGCGACCGCGGCATCACCATGCAGAAGATGCGCGATGCCATCCGCGCCAGCAACGCCGACGTCGGCGGCCGGACGGTCGAGTTGTCCGAGTTCGAGTACGTCATCCGCGGCAAGGGCTACATCAAATCGATCAACGACCTCGGCGACATCGTGCTGAAGACCTCCGGCGGCACGCCGGTGCTGCTGCGGGACGTCGCGCGGGTCGAACTCGGCCCGGATGAGCGGCGCGGCATCACGGAGCTGAACGGCGAGGGCGAGGTCGCCAGCGGCATCGTGCTGCAGCGCTTCGGCCTCAATGCGCTGGAGGTGATTGAGAACGTCAAGAAGCGCTTCCAGGAGATCGCCTCCAGCCTGCCGAAGTCGGTCGAGATCGTGCCGGTCTACGACCGCTCCAACCTGATCTACGCGGCCATCGACACGCTCAAGCACACCCTGTTCGAGGAAAGCGTCGTTGTCGCGCTGGTCTGCATCGTGTTCCTGCTGCACCTCCGTAGCGCGCTGGTCGCCATCCTGATGCTGCCGGTCGGCGTCTTGATGGCCTTCGCTGCCATGAAGCTGCTGGGGCTCGGGTCCAACATCATGAGCCTCGGCGGGATCGCGATCGCGATCGGGGCCATGGTGGATGCGGCGATCGTCATGATCGAGAACGCCCACAAGCATCTCGAACGGGCCGAGCCCGGAAGGCCCAGGATCGACGTCCTGATCGCCGCCGCGGCCGAGGTCGGACCGGCGCTGTTCTTCAGCCTGCTGATCATCACCGTGTCCTTCATGCCGATCTTCACGCTGGAATCGCAGGAGGGCCGGCTGTTCAGCCCGCTGGCGTTCACGAAGACCTTTTCGATGGCGGCGGCCGCGCTGCTGTCGGTGACCTTGGTGCCGGCGCTGATGGTGATCTTCGTGCGCGGGCGGATCGTTCCGGAGCACCGTAATCCAATCAACCGCTTCCTGATCTGGATCTATCGCCCCGTGATCAACGGCGTCATGCGGGCCAAGACGCTGGTGGTCGTGCTCGCGCTCGCCGTTCTGGCCGTCAGCATCTGGCCGGCGCGCCAGCTCGGCACCGAGTTCATGCCGAACCTCAACGAAGGCACGCTGCTCTACATGCCGACCACGCTGCCGGGCATCTCGGTCACGAAGGCCGCCGAACTGATGCAGACCCAAAACCGGATCATCCGGTCGTTTCCGGAAGTCGCCTCGGTGTACGGCAAGGCGGGGCGTGCGGCGACCGCCACCGACCCTGCCCCCTCCGAGATGTTCGAGACGATCGTCAATCTCAAGCCGAAGGAGAATTGGCGGCCCGGCATGACCATCGACGGACTGATAGCCGAGATGGACAAGGCGCTGCAATTTCCCGGCGTCTCGAATGCCTGGACCATGCCTATCAAGGCCCGCATCGACATGCTGTCGACCGGCATACGGACGCCGATAGGCGTCAAGGTCATGGGCACCGATCTCGTCGAGATCGACAGGCTCGCCAAGCAGATCGAGCGCGTCATCAAGGCGGTGCCCGGGACTTCCTCTGCCTATGCGGAACGGGGCATGGGCGGCTACTATCTCGATATCGTCCCCGACCGCGAGGCGCTCGCCCGCTACGGCATCCTGATCCAGGACGTCCAGGACACCATCGCCGCCGCGTTGGGCGGCCAGACGGTCACCACGACGGTCGAGGGCCGGCAGCGGTTCACGGTCAACATGCGCTACCCACGCGATCTCCGCGAAAACCCCAAGGCCATCTCCAGCGACGTCCTGGTGCCGATGCCGGCGGGCGGCGCCGTGCCCCTCGGTGAAGTGGCCAAGGTCGAGCCGGCACGCGGACCGACTTCGATCCGGACCGAGAATGGGCAGCTCGCGACCTACATCTACGTCGATATCCGCGACCGCGATCTGGGCGGCTACGTGGCCGATGCCAAAGCCGCCGTGCAGGCCAGCATCCAGTTCCCGCCGGGCTACTACGTGATGTGGAGTGGTCAATACGAATACCTGGAGCGCGCAACCGCGCGGCTGAAGATCGTGGTGCCCGTGACGCTGCTGATCATCTTCCTGCTGCTGTACCTGAACTTCCGTTCGATCGCGGAGACGATGATCGTGATGCTCTCGCTGCCGTTCGCGCTGGTCGGCGGGCTCTGGCTGATGTGGTGGTTGGGTTTCAACCTGTCCGTCGCGGTTGCTGTCGGCTTTATCGCGCTCGCCGGCGTGGCGGCGGAGACCGGCGTCGTCATGCTGATCTATCTCAACCAGGCGCTGGCGGAGACTGCGGCGAGACGTGCCGCCGAGGGGCGGGTCGTGACCCGCGGCGATCTGTACGACGCCATCATGGAGGGCGCGGTGGAGCGCGTGCGGCCCAAGATGATGACGGTGGTCGCCATCATGGCGGGCCTGCTGCCGATCATGTGGAGCACCGGCACGGGATCCGAGATCATGCAGCGGATCGCCGTGCCGATGATTGGCGGGATGATCTCCTCGACGCTGCTGACGCTGATCGTGATCCCCGCGATCTTCGGGCTGGTCATGGGCTTCCGCTTGCCTCCCGAGGACAACACCAAGGGACAAGCGCCGGAAGTGACGAAGCCCACCGTATTGCGTTTGCTGGAGCCTGCTGGGTAAGGTGAGGAAGGGGGTTTTGTGCAACCCGCCCAGCATAGCCGATTGAGGAGACGAATCTCTCTATTCTTCGGCCAAAGCAGCTACTATTGGGCCCAGTATCGCCAACGCGTCCACCGCGCCGTCGTCTTCGCCCCTCTCGAAGTCCGCGCCCGTTTGAGCCATCGTGTTCGTCACGTGAGCGACGCAGAGGACTTTGCTTTCGGTGGCGCCGGCGAAGGCGTACAGCGCGGCCGCTTCCATCTCGACGGCAAGTATTCCCCGGTCCGCGGCTGCTTGAACAGCTTGGCTGGTCTCGCGGAACGGGGCATCCGTGGTCCAACTTGCGCCCGCGATAGTTCGCGGTGCGCCATGTTTGATTGCCTCTTTCGCGACTTCCAGCAGGTGAGGACACGCGCTGGCATATTCCGAAGGAGGAGCATAATGGTAGCTCGTTCCTTCGTCGCGCAGCGCCCGCTCGATGATGATGAAGTACGGCGGTTCACCGGCGTCGACGATCTGCCCAGCGGACGTCAAGCTGATCAGGAGCCGACAACCGCTGGCAAACAGTTCCTCGGCGACCAGAACGGCGAACGAGGCCCCCACGGCCCGTCCGACGATGCCGACCTCCCTTCCGGCAAGGGAGAACACATCGAGCTCAGTGTGATAGCATGGCCACCCTCCGAAGGGCTTTGCGCGCCCGGTCCGGCGGAGATGGCGCACGAGATCGCCATCCGGATCGAGCAGGCAAACGGAGGGGACGCCGACCGCCTCGATGCTCTTCTGTCGGCGTGCCTCCCGCATCAACGCAGCCGGCATGAAGACGGAAGGAGCCGAGGGGTCCTTGTTCTCAAGGATCGGGGGGATGGCCATCTATGCACCTTGGATCGATGGAGGGACGGAAGCCATGAACGACCTCGACCGCCAGGCTCATTGGCAGAGCGTATACGCGACGAAAGCAGAAAGGGAAGTTAGCTGGTTTCAGGAGGACCCGGCTCCATCGCTGGATCTCATCGCCGAAGCCGGCATCTCGGCCAACGCGGGCATCATCGACGTCGGTGGTGGCGCCTCACGTCTCGTGGATGGTCTGCTGGAGCGAGGGTTTAGCCGGATTGCGATTCTTGATCTGTCCGCGGAAGCTCTCGAGGCAGCGAAGGAGCGGCTCGGACCGCGCGGGGATGCGGTCGCTTGGATCGTCGCGGACGTTACTACCTGGAATCCTCCGGACACCTACGATCTGTGGCACGATCGAGCCGCCTTCCACTTCCTGACGGATCCCGCCGACCGCGAGGCATATGTCGCTTGCCTGAAGAAGGCCGTGCGCCCCGGCGGGCATGTGATCATCGCGACGTTCGCGCCCGACGGTCCAGAACGGTGCAGCGGACTACCAATCGTTCGGTACGATCCGGAGGCGCTGTCGGCGACGCTGGGGCCTTACTTCGACCTCGTCGGTTCGCGGCGGCACGATCACGTGACCCCCGGCGGCAACACGCAGCGGTTTCAGTTCAGCCGCTTTCTGCGAAGGTAATTGAACGAGGTCGCGAGCGCACCTGAGCCACGCTTTCGTCCCATGCAAGGTTACTTCAGTCGATATCCTGCGTGGCAGCCGACGCAGGCGGCCATCACCTGACCAAGGGCCCCGACGGCGGGCTTCATCTCCCCGGTGACTCCCACATTCTGCGCCTCAATGGCGAAACGGCTTGCGGCCTTGTGCATCGATGTCCCAGCATCCTGCATGCCCTGCGGCATATACTTGGCAACTTCGGAAGCGCCGTGCAGGCGCAACGAACTCATGCCCAGACGCTCCTCCGCGATCTTCGCAGCCTTCTCGGGCTCGCCAGCGGCGAGGGCTTCGTTGATCTGTTGAAGGGTGAGGAGATGATCGCGCATGTTCGCGATGGTGTGCTCGACGAGATCCGGAGGAAATTTCACGAATTCGCGCGTGTCGGCGACGGTGGCGCCGTGCTCCATGTGGCTGTTATCCGTTTTGCCTTGATGGTCGTGATGTTGTGCGACGGCGAAGCCCGCCGAAAGCATTGCAGCACCGGCAACCGCGTAAGTGAGGAATGCGCGCATGTCGAGTCTTCCTGAGTCTCGCGGAAGCGTAGACGGAACACGACTCAGGGCGTATGATCTCGATCATATGGCCACCATCGAAAGAGAACTCAGTGCTCCGCGGCATCCGGCTCCGGACTGGAAGTCCTTGTCACTTGAGTCGCCGCTTTTGGCGGCCCTGCCGGAATCGGCCCGGCGGCTCACGCGATCCATGGAGATCGAGCGCGAGCGCACCCTGTTCAGCCGCGGCGACAGCCCCCAGGCGATGTTCTTCGTAATCTCGGGAGAGGTTCGGCTGCTCCGTCGATCCAAAGCCGGCGGTGAGGTCGTTCTGCAGCGGGCGCAGCGCGGCTTTCTGGCCGAAGCCAGCCTCGATCAGTCGACCTACCACTGCGACGCGGTCGCCGCTGAGCCGTCGAGGCTGTTGGCGTTACCGCGAAGAGCCTTCACCGGCGCGCTCGCAGTCGAGGGCTTTCGAGACAAATGGATTGCTCATCTCGCGCGGGAGCTGCGGAAGGTGCGTGCCCACACGGAAAGGCTAAGCCTCAAGACCGCGCGGGAGCGGATCGTCCACTTCATCGAGACCGAGGGGGAGGGGGGCGTCGTCGACCTGAACCAGTCCAAGAAGGATTGGGCGTCGGAGCTCGGCCTGACTCACGAAGCTCTCTATCGTACGTTGGCGCAGATGGAGAAGTGCAGCGAACTCAGGATTGATCAGTCCCGGTTGACTTTGCAATGACCCGAATGAGGCGTTGTCGATCGATGCCTTTTGGCTATCGCCCGCCGACGCCAGCTCGAAGGACGCCCCGTCCAAATTGCCGCAAAGCGGCCCTGGCTGGCTTCGCAGGATCGGGGTACTTGGGAATTTTCCCAGGTTGAACCTTGCTGCCGTTTTGGGCGTCATAGATTGATGAAACAGGATCGGGATAGGCAGCTGCTGCAAGAGCGGCTGGAGCGCTGCCGCAAGCTCGCCAAGGAGTTCCCAGACGGCACGACGGCTCAGCACCTCCGAGAGCTCGAGGCCGAAATTTTAGACGATCTCCGCGCTTTAGAGACCGAGCAGACTTTTTTGGCCTCCCTTCCGGCATCATTGCTCCAGATTCGATCCCTGCTTGTCGAGAATTTCCGGATCCAACATGTAAAGGGGCTGGAGGACGGCCGACTTCTCACGGAGATGCCAGCGCCAGCGCGTTAGATCACGGCCACCGGATGTGAAGATCGTCGATGACGAAAGCGTGGGTGTGGATACGCTTCTCGCTGTCCAGGTGCGGATGGTCAGGGGCTAGATTCGCGTGTTCGTGCCTGATCACGTCCGGATCCGCTGCGGGCCAGAGCCGCCAAGCGAGGCCCACGCCGGCAAGCGCGACGATGGCGAGCGCAAACAACGTCCCAGCGAGTCCTATTGCCGGTCCTAGCCAGCCCGCGAGAGGGTAGGTGAGCAGCCAGCACAGGTGCGACAGCGCGAACTGAGCGGCGAACACGGCCGGCCGGTCCGCAGCGCCAGCCGAACGGCGCAGCAGGCGCCCAGACGGCGTCATGACGGCGGAGTATCCGATCCCCAATAGCGCCCAAGTCGGCAGAAGCGCGTACCTGACGCCTCCGCTGCCCCCAGATATGGTCATGATCAATCCCAAGAAAACCAGCACTGCAGCCAGCATTCCCGCCGACGAGAGCATGATCCTTCGGTCGGGCAGCCGGTCGAGCAGGCGAGGCAGCAGAAGTGCCGCCGCCATCGAGCCGCCGCCGAAGCAGGCGAGTGCGAGCGCGACGTCGCCATCAGTTCCGCCCATCGCGCCCTTCACCAAGACCACGGTGTTGACGAATACCATCGCTCCCGCTGCGGCGACGGCGAGATTAAGCGCCAGCAAGCCGCGCAAGCGGGGCGTCGCCAGATAGATGCGCATGCCGCGCGTCGTATCGTCATAGAAGCCGCGGCGGGGAAGCGTTGCAGGCGCTTGCGGAATCGTGACGGATACCACCAGCGCAGCCGAGCAGAAGAAGCCGATCACGGTTCCGAAGAAGAGCCAGTTGAAGGTGACCAGGGTCAGCAAGGCGGCTGCAAGCGTTGGGCTCAGAAGACTTTCCAAGTCATATGCCAGTCGGGACAGAGAAAGCGCCTGCGTGTAGTCGCGCTCCTCCCGAAGTACGTCCGGGATGGTCGCCTGAAACGTGGGAGTGAAGGCGGCAGACGCGGACTGCAGCACGAAGATGAGGACGTAGACCTCCCAGACCTGGTCGATGAAGGGCAGCGCGATCGCGACCCCGGCACGGGTCAGGTCCATCGCCACCAGGAAGGTTCGCCGCGGCAAGCGGCTTGCGAGACCGCCTACGACCGGCGCGACGAGAACGTAGGCGACCATCTTGATGGCGAGCGCCGTCCCCAGCACCGCCCCGGCGTTCTCGCCAGCGATACGGAACGCCAGTAATCCCAGCGCTACGGTCATCAGTCCTGTACCGATCAACGCGATGACCTGGGCGGCGAACAGATGGCGGTAGGTGCGGTTAGCAAGGACTGACAGCATGGGCCGCTACTCCGCTGCGCGATCGTGGATGAGGGGCCCGACCGAGCCGCTGCGCCTGTCCGCGGCGGCGGGAACCGCGAAGCGGGCGTACAGTGCGGGTAGAACGACCAGCGTGAGCAGGGTCGCGGTCAGGAGGCCGCCGATCACGACGGTCGCCAGCGGCTTCTGGACCTCGGCACCCGTGCCGGTCGCCAGCGCCATCGGCACGAAACCGAGCGAGGCGACGAGTGCGGTCATCGCGACGGGTCGAAAGCGGGTCAGCGTCCCCTCGCGGATCGCGGTTTCGGGCTCCATGCCCTCGAAGATCAGCCGCCTGATCTGTGTCAGCATGACCAGTCCATTCAGCACGGCCACGCCGGACAACGCGATAAAGCCAACGGCCGCCGAGATGGAGAACGGCATGCCGCGAAGCCAGAGCGCGGCTATCCCGCCGGTCAGCGCGAGTGGAACCGCGCTGAAGACGAGCGCCGCGTCCCGTGCAGAGCCCAGCGCCCCAAACAGCAGCATGAAGATCAGCGCGAAGACGCAAGGGACGACGAAGACGAGGCGCTGGCGCGCGACCGCGAAGTTCTCGAACTGGCCGCCCCAGGCGAGATAGCTGCCCGGCGGCAGCTTCACCTGTTCGGCGACCTTCGCCTGCGCCTCCGTTGCCACCGAGCCGATGTCCCGACCGCGGATCTCGGCCGTTGCCACTACGCGGCGCTTGCCGTTCTCGCGACTGATCTGGTTGTAGCCGACGCTCTGTTCAAACGAAGCTACCGTCCTGAGCGGGATGGACGCGGCGGGCGCGTTCGGATTCGCGTTCGGGAGCGAGAGAGGAAGCTCCTCGAGCGCCGGAATGCTGTCGCGCAGATCGTCCGGAAGCCGCACGACGATCTTAAAGCGGCGGTCGCCTTCGAAGACGAGACCGGCGTCGGTGCCGCCGATCGCGGTCGCAATGAGGTCCTGCACCGAGGCCAGGCTCAGGCCCCGCCGCGCGATCTCGCCCTTGTCGATATTGATGTCGAGGAACGGAAGACCGGTTGTCTGCTCGGTCTTCACGTTCTCGGCGCCGGCGATCTTGCGGATGACCTCGGAGATCTGGCCCGCGGACTTTTGCATCCGCTCGAAGTCGTCGCCGAAGACCTTGACGGCCAGATCCTCTCGGACGCCGGCGATGAGTTCGTTGAACCGCATCTCGATCGGCTGCGAGAAGCCGACCTTGTTGCCGGGAAGCTTCGCGGTCACCTCCTCGATCTTCTTGATCAGATCTTCCTTCGTCATCGAAGGATCGGGCCATTCCTCCTGCGGCTTGACGATGATGTAGGTGTCGGACGCGGACGGCGGCATGGGGTCGGCGGCGAGATCGGGCGTGCCGGTGCGCGAGAAGACGAACGAGACCTCCTCCAGGGTGCTGATCTGGCGCTCGATGAGAAGCTGCATCCTTTGAGACTGCGCAAGCGCCGTGGACGGCACGCGCTTCACCTCCATGACGATATTCTTCTCGTCGAGGATGGGGGTAAATTCCTGGCCAAGACGCGTGAACAGGAGCACCGCGCCGACGAAGAGAAGGCCTGCAGCAACGACGACGGGGAGCGGTCTTGCGATCGATCCGGCGAGGAGCGGGGCGTACCAGCGCTTCAGCGTTCGGACGATGACGTTCTCGCGCTCCATGACGCGGCCGCGTATCGCGATGGCGACGGCCGCGGGGACGAAGGTCAGCGACACGACGAAGGCTACGGCCAGCGCGATCATCACGGTGAGCGCCATGGGTTCGAAGGTCTTTCCCTCGACGCCGGAGAATGCGAGCAGGGGCGTGTAGACCAGGATGATGATGATCTGGCCGAACACGGAAGGACGGATCATCTCGACGGTGGACGCCGTCACGGTGTCCAGACGCTCCTGCAGCGACAGCGCGCGGCCGAGTTCGCGCTGGCGCTCGGCGAGGTGCCGGAGGCTGTTCTCCGCGATGATGACGGCGCCGTCGACGATGAGGCCGAAGTCGAGCGCACCGAGGCTCATGAGGTTCGCGCTGATCCGCCCCTGCAGCATCCCGCTCGCGGTGACGAGCATCGTGACCGGGATGACGAGGGCCGTGACTAGCGCGGCGCGGAAGTTTCCGAGCAGGACGAAGAGCACGGCGATCACCAGGAGGGCGCCTTCGGCGAGGTTCTTGGCGACCGTCTGGATGGTGGCGTCGACCAGTTGCGTGCGATTGAGGACCGTGTGGGCGTAGATCCCCGGCGGTAACGTCTTGCCGATCGCCTTGATCTTAGCATCCGCTGCGGCTGCTACCGTCCGGCTGTTGCCGCCGACCAGCATCAGCGCTGTGCCGAGCACGACCTCGCGCCCGTCGACGCTCGCGCTGCCGGTCCGGAGCTCCTTTCCGATAGCGACCTCGGCGACGTCCCTGACGCGGACCGGCACGCCGCCACGTGTCGCGACGACGATGTTCTCGATGTCTTCCAGGTTCTCGACGCGGCCAGCGGCGCGCACGACGTACCCTTCGCCGTTCTGCTCGATGTAGTTCGCGCCGCGGCTGGCGTTGTTGGCCTCGATCGCCTCGATGATCTGCTTCAAGGACAACCCGTAGCCGACGAGCTTAGCTGGATCCGGCTGCACCTGGTACTGTTTGACGAAGCCGCCGATGGCATCGGCGCCGGCGACGCCCGGCACAGTCTTTATCTGAGGCCGGACGATCCAGTCCTGCACGGTCCGAAGGTAGACGGTGCGCTGGAAATCGTCGGTCAGCCGCCCGCCTTCCGGAGTGAGGTAACTGCCGTCGGTCTGCCAGCCGGGCTTTCCGTCGCGGACAGGTACGGACGCGCCAGGCTTTTCGTATTCCACGGCCCACCAGTAGATCTCGCCGAGGCCCGTCGAGACCGGTCCCATCCGGATGTCGACACCCGGGGGCATATCGGTCTTGGCTTCGCTGATACGCTCGGCGACGAGTTGCCGCGCGAAATAGATGTTGGTCCGGTCGGCGAAGACGGCGGTGATCTGCGCGAAGCCGTTGCGCGAGAAGGAGCGCGTCGATTCCAGACCGGGCGTGCCGGCGAGCGCCGTCTCCAGCATGACCGTGACCTGCTTCTCGATCTCGACCGGCGTCATGGCCGGCGCCACGGCGTTGACCTGCACCTGGACGTTCGTGACGTCGGGCACGGCGTCGATCGGAAGCTTCGTCAGCGACCAGAAGCCGGACGCAGCCGCGGCCAAGGCGATCAGCACGACCAGCCATCTCCGGCGGACCGAGAATTCGACGATGCGTTCGATCATCGCTCAGTCCTCGTCGCCGGGCTTGGATACCTCCGCCTTGAGCGGGAACGTGTTCGAGGCGGCTACGGTCTCGCCGGCAGCCAAACCAGAGATCACCTCGACGACCGGTCCGTCTCGTCCGCCGAGCACGACGTTGCGGGCTTCGAAACCTTCCTTGGTCCGGACGAAGACGGTCTTGCGCCCGTCAAGGGTCTGGAGTGCAGCAAAGGGGATGGTGACCGCCGCATCATGGCTTTCGACTGCGATCTTGGCCGTGACGAAGGAGCCGGGACGCCATCGGCCGCCGGCGTTGTCGAGCGAGACCACGACGCGGGCCGTGCGGGTATCCTTGTCCAGCAGGGGGCTGACGAACGTGATCTTACCCGAGCCGGTCTCCGCGATCCCGCGCACGGCCACGGCCACATCCTGGCCCTCCCTGACCAGGGGCAGGTCGGTCGCCGAGACCGCCAGGTCGACCCAAACCCGGCTGAGGTCGACGATGACGAAGAGTTCGGTCTCCAGACTGTCCCGTCCAACCGCGGTGCCGAGCTCCACCTTTCGCTCGACGATACGTCCGGAGATGGTGGCGCGGACGTTCTGGCTGCGCAGCATCCTGTCCGGCGCCTGCGGCAGGCCGGAGATCTCCGCGTCGCTGATGCCGAGCGCCATCAGCTTCTGGCGCGCGATGCCGAAGCGCATTTCGGTCTGCGCCGCCGCGTTGCGCGACTTGATGTACTGCTGCTCGGGGACGGCGCGCCCCTCCCACAGCGACTTGTCGCGCGACGTAAGGTCCTGCTGCAGTTCGTTCGAGAGTTTGGCAGAGAGATACTCGCTCTTGGCGTCGGCGACCTCACGGCTTTCCAGAACGCCCAGGACTTCGTCCTTCTGAACGTCGTCGCCGATGTTCTTGCGCAGATCGGCGACGGCTCCGGAAACTTTGATGGAGACGTGTGCGACCCGGCCTGCGTCGGGGACGATCGTGCCCGGCACGGTCAGCCGTTTGGCGATGGAGGCGGGGCCCGCTTGACGAAGTTCGATCTCCGACAGCCGGACGCGTTCGTCGTCCATGACGATGACCCCCGGCTTCTCGGAATCCACCTGCGCCCTCGTCGGCACGATGGTGCCGGCCGCGGCAATCGTCGCGACGAGGACCATGCAGGCCGTCCGTATCCCCGGGATCATCTTTTGCTTCCTACAGGTAGCGCGAAATCGCCTTGAATTCGGCGAGGACGCTCTTGGTCGACTTGCCCGATCCGCCGTTGGCTGCGGCATCCAGGCAATTGTCGACGTGATCGTGGATCAGGGTCTTCTTCGCCTCGGCGATTGCCTTCTCGACGGCGTGGAGTTGCTGCGCGAGGTCGAGGCACGGTCGCCCTTCCGCGAGCATCGCGATGACCTTTTGGAGATGCCCGTCGGCCCGCTTCAGCCGCTTGACGATCTCCGGGTGGCTTTCGTGAACGTGATCCTTGCTCATGGTCAAATATCCTATCCCCTGGGGGGGATACCTGAATTCAGCCGTCCCGGCAACAGCCTGGAGACTTGCCGCGGAACGTCAAATCGACGCGGCGCGTAGCCTGGCGAGCGAGGGTCCGTGGGCGGCGGAGCAGATCGATGACCTACGCAGCTTGAAGTGAACCATGGTGCGTCAAACCAGTTCTTCCGGTGGGACCGGACCCGATTCGTGTTCCGATCCGCAAGGTCGTTGGCCAGATAGGCGGCGGCGTACTGAGAGCGAAGGAATCAGGTCTAATGACCAGTGAGGGGACGGGCGGCCACATCGCCGACGATGAACATCGGCATGTCGACCACGACCACCGGCATGGAAACGCCACCCATAATGATCATCAAGGCCACGTTCACGCGCCGGCGACAGCTCGCTTCAGACGTACCGCTGCGTGGCTCGATAGGCCAGACTCGGAGCATGCTGCCTGCCTGATGTCACAGTCCGGGCCTGGCGAGGTTCTGGTCTCGTAGTAACCGATCTGGTCCCCCGTAGCCGCCAGAGCCCACGGCATCTCCTGTCCAAAGGGCCGCGCGCTTTCGGCATAGGATGGCCTGTCAATCGCCAATGAACCTTTCTAATTATGGTCAAGACCTAACCTGTGTGCGGCTGAGCACGGGCCTGGTTTTCCGGCCCGTGGTGCTTGTGTAGCGAAGCTGCTGAGAATTGATAGGTGTCCGCACCGTTCTTGCTGCGCGGTTCAACCGTCACCGGCCGCAGCCCAACATCAGATAGCGAGCAATGGGAAGGAGAACAGTGATGAGCACTACTAACCCAAACAAAGCGCTCTGGGAAAAAGGCGACTTCACGAGACTGGCGGCGACCATGCGAGAGAGCGGAGAGGCACTCGCCAACTCGCTCGGCTCCGCACAGGGAATGAAGATTCTAGACCTCGGATGCGGTGACGGAACGACTGCCATTCCACAGGCCAAGCTTGGCGGCGACGTGCTCGGCGTCGACATTGCCAGCAACCTCGTGCGGGCCGGCAACAACCGCGCGAAGGAGATGGGTCTTCTCAATTGCCGTTTTCAGGAGGGTGACGCCTCTCACCTCGATGACCTCGCTGACAAAAGCTTCGATCGCGTCGTGAGCATTTTCGGTGCCATGTTCGCGCCAAGGCCGTTCGACGTGGCCAAGGAAATGGTGCGTGTGACACGCCCGGGCGGACGGATCATCATGGGAAATTGGATTCCTGGCGATCCAACCCTGGTTGCCCAGATCCTGAAGATTGCGGCCGCCTATACTCCGCCCCCGCCAGAGGGCTTTGTCAGTCCGATGACCTGGGGCATCGAGAGCAATGTTGTCGAGCGGTTTGGCAGCGCCGGCATCGCCAGAGAAAATATCTCGTTCTCTCGTGATACCTACAACTTCAGTTTTCCAGGCACGCCGGTCCAGTTCGTCGCTGTGTTCCGCGACTATTACGGCCCCACGATGAATGCGTTCGAGGCGGCAGAAAAGAACGGCCGCAAGGCGGAGCTGCAAAAACAGATGGAAACGCTGTTCATCAGCCAAAACACGAGCCAGGAGGCGACGTCCATCCCCGCCACTTTCCTCCGCGTTAGCGTAGCAGTTGGGTGATATACTGTCGTGTACGGTCGGTAGCCTCCTGGCATGTAAATTCGGCGCCGGTCCCGAGCGGATCGGCGAGCTAAGCTTGGACATCTGTGCACAGGGAGCCGAATCCGTGGTGAAGACCACGAAGGTCGGCACCCGCGGCTCTGGACAGCATTGGAGTTGGAAATGCCTGTAGTAATTTTATAGACCGTTCCTGCGTCTTCGTTGTAGGCGGCGACAGCTATTTTCTGGTTCACGTGCACTGAGTGATTAGAGGCTCGCACAAAGGGCCGGTCGGGGAACCCGGGCGCCCATTCGACTGGCCGGCGACAACGCGCAAAGTTCGCCGTCGCGGCCGCGGCCGCGATCGAGGCGACCGCGAATCCTTTACGGAATTGGCTTCACGCCTGGCGCCCTCCGCGGGCGATCAGCTCGCGATACCGAGCTTCGTAATCTCTCGCCATCCGGCTCGCGGCGAAACGCTCCTCGAACCGAGCGCGAATTCTTCTTCGGTCCAGTCGGCCCACTTCGCTGAGAGCCTCGATCGCCTGCTTCTCGCCGTCCACGAAGAAGCCTGTGACGCCGTTCCACGACTTTCGGCACCGAACCCGAGCGGTATGCGATCACGGGCGTACCGCACGCCATCGCCTCGATCATGACGAGTCCGAATGGCTCCGGCCAATCGATAGGAAATAGGAGGGCGACCGCGCTGGCGAGGAACAGCTGCTTCCGGATTTCGTCCACCTCGCCGATGAGCCTGATCTCTTCCCCGTCGATCTCGGGTTCGATCTTCCTCTTGAAGTAGGCCGTCTCCGCGCGCGGTATCTTGGCCGCGATCCGCAGCGGCATCCTCACGGCGCGTGCGATGCGTACGGCATCTTCCGGTCCCTTCTCCGCCGTGAGCCGTCCGAGAAAAGGCCAGGTAGGAAACCGGTTGGTAGCAGGGCTGAAGCAGCTCCCTGGGCAGCCCGTGCTGAATTGTCGCGATCCAGTTCGCCTCCGGAAGCGGCCGGCGCTGGTTGTCGGAGATAGAAACGAAGGGAGCTTCCGGAAAAGCTCCGATCACGTCGGACAGGCCCGGAAGGTCGAGCCGGCCATGCATAGTCGTCAGGAACGGCACCCGGGCCCGGCTTAGTACAGGCAGAGGCAGCCAGTCGACATGAGAGTGAACGACGTCGAAGTCGCACGCGCGCTCGGCGATTGCCTCGATCATCACCGCGCATGCCGCTTTTGGATCAACGCCCTTCCGCCCCAGGCGCAGCGCGCGCGGCCATACTGCCTGCAGCGTTGCTTTCGTCTTCGAATCCCCACTGGCAAACAGGGTGACGTCGTGTCCAAGCCCAACCAGTTCGTCCACCAACCAGGCGATCACGCGCTTCGTGCCGCCATATTGCTTCGGCGGGACGCTTTCGGCGAGTGGCGCGAGCTGGGCGATCCGCTTCGGCTAGGTCCCGAACACGAACTGCAGGACGATGACAAAGCCGGCGGAAAAGATCGAGGCGATGGCGAGCAGCGTCCAGCCGGGCCTTGTGCTTCCGCGAGCAGCCCGCGCGACGAGCATCTTCGGGTCCCTCAACATTCGTCCGGAAGCCGCCGTAGGTAGTCAATCCCAAAGCTGGCGAGCTCTTCGGAATCGCTCTGGCGCTCTTGCCCTATCCCCCGCAGGTGGCGTTAACCGACGCCAGCTTGTTCGAGGGTCGGCGGTATTGCCGGCGTTGCTACTCGCTTCGCGCACCGGTTTCGCCGCCGCTGTCCCGTCGGAAGGCGCGTTCAGCCCTTCCTCCGTGGGGGACTTCGCCCGCATGTTGGCGGGCAAACCCTACGAAGCGCCGGACGAGAAGCTGCCGGGCGGCTTGAAGGATCTCGACTACGATCAGTACCGCTCGATCCGCTTCCTGCCCGAACGTGCCCTTTGGCGCGGCAAGAATCTTCCTTTCGAAGCGCAGTTCTTCCATCGCGGCTTCTTCTACAAGAACCGCGTGAACCGCCAACCTCGACAAAGAAGCAAGCGCACTGATCTGATATGAGGGCCGCCGGTTCGCGCTGGGCGGCCATACGGCGAAGGCCGCAGCGGGAGGTCAAAGCGCTGCGGCCCGCGCGTGGTCAAATGAGCCGGGTTAAAAAGACGAAGTGAAATATCCAGCCAGCCCCGGTAACAGAATTTCTGCCCTAGCTTGGTCTCGTTTGCAACATGAAATTCGGCGGAACCGAAGTACATTTATGAGGCATGTTGTTCCAAGATCGGAACGACTCTGTTATTCTTCCGCGCGAACCGGAGCTTGGCGCGTGCGCAACCACAAACCTAAGCAGTGGACCAAGGGCGAGGTCCAAACGCTGGTAAAAATGATCAACAGGGGCTCGACCGCGGGTGAAATTGCAACCGAGCTTGGAAGGTATATCGCGTCCGTCAAACGCGTGGCCCGAGACATGGGATTTTTGCTCCGAAGCGAGAGGAGCGCTGCACAGAGACGTAGACGTATAAGTCTCTTCTAGAATCGCTCTATGCTGGCTCAGCCAAACCTTACGGGAGAGCAGGGAATGATTAGGACCGGCGCATCTTACCGGACGAGGATGCGCCGTGCCGCGGGTACAGGCTGGGGGCGCCTTGCCTTGGCGACGGGTTGACTAACGAGCCTTCGGAGTCGCAATTGCGGCGCCTCGCCGTGCTGAAATCAGGTCTGACCCTCAGAACCCCGGTTGCCGCATCCGCCGCAAACAAACCGCGGCTCGATATCAGAAAACACCCCAACACCGCACCCCTAGCCCCGACGGCAAACTAACGCTCACGCAGCCGCGCTGACGATCGGCGGGCGCTGCAAGACGTCCTATCCTTAGCTGCTCGGCCGGCAAAACGATCACGACACCATCGGCCGCCCGCATCACCGGCCCGGCCATCGGCGTCGGTCGAACCCGAGACCCGCGAGCGTATTGTGAACGCCCTGGCGCTCCAGCTCGGCGACGATCGCCTCTACTACGTTCATCAGCCTGGCTAGGTCGGCGGTGGTGTCAGTCATCGTCGGTGCCCTCGGTATTGCCGAGGCCATCGTACCACGCTCGCCATGGGCAGCGAGCGCTCCGCGCTAATGATGGATCCTACGCCGGCTTCCCACTGCCGCCCCGATCGCGAGGAGAAGGATCGACTGCCCCGAGTCAGGCAGAATGATGCCCATATGCGCCTCCGCGTTTCGACCGAAAACCGTCGCGAGGCCGCGCCGTTCCTGGGTAGCGAGCGCTCCGCGCTACCGACTCATCACCGCGTGGGTGTCGGTCACCAAGCCCGGCCGCTGCACAAGGATTGCTGCGACCGCCACCAGAAGCAGCATCGCAGCGATCATGATGGCAATCCACTTTCTGTCATCCATGGGAGCCAATGCCGGCCGCGAGGTCTCGTTCCCCATGGGTTTTCTTCGGCTTGTCCACAGCAATCCGGCTTAGGACGACCTAACAGCCATACCTCGAAGGCATCGGCCAATGGTCGGCTATGCGTGAAAAGCGCGTGAAAAAATGGGACCTCGAACTTTGGGCTGCGGCGAAGTGAAAATCATTGCCGCTCGCAGCCCTTGCGGGCTCGGCTCGCGCATCGATGTTAGGCGAGCGATGGGACACCGCACCAATTGCAGCTCTCACGCGACGGGCCTGTCACGGCGTCCCAGCGAGTCCACCAGGCGCGGTGCGATCGTCGGCCTATCCAATATCTTCGCCATGGAGCGCACCCATGGAAGTGAGCGCTTCATCGCAAGCGGTAGCATGAAGATCGGAAAAGCGCTCATCGCCAGGAACAGCTCGGCGCCGGGACGAGCCGCCAGAAAGGGCGTTGCAGCCGCCCAAACAAGCGTAACGTTTCTATTTCCACTCACAAGCCCGATCGTGAGGCTTCGGACTTGTCCCGCGTGGAAAAACATGGCGGCACCCGCAATCTGGAGCAGAATGTTCATGCCGAAAGCAAGCATCAGAACTTCGAATGCACGCAGGGGGTCGGTGCTGATCTGCTGGTTCATCCCATGCATCGCGCCGATGGCCACTACGATGAGTTCAACAACCGATATACCAGTCATCGCGTGTGGATTGGCACGTACGCTTGCGCCGGCGTAGCGCTGCAACAGCCATGAGCAAGCGGCTGCTCCGCCGACGATGACCGCCAGCCGCATTGACAGCGCCGCCATATCGATTTCGAGCTGAGCGCCGGCCATCAAATTCGCCAATTGAGGCAGGTACACCGGCGCGGCGACGGTCGCCGCAACGGTACAGATCAACGCGAGAGAGGCATTGAGGCCCAGCATCGCAACGATCGCAGCTGCGCTGCCGACCGGCGGCGCCAAGCTTGCTAGCACAATTCCGACGTCGATATCGGCGGGAAGGTGTGTCGTTCTGACCAAAAGATAGGCTGCGCCAGGAACACCGAAGGTCGTCCACGCCAGGATCAGGCAAATGCGGAGCCGCGACTTCATCTCGAGCGCGAACGCACTGGCTTCGACTCTCAGGAACGCGCCCAACGTGAAGATGAAGACCGCTACGCCCATTAGAGGGCGGGCAGCGTCGGCCCATGCAGGCAGAAACAGGCCGATCGTGACGCCAACGCAGAGCAACAAGGGGCCGTGACGGCCGGCGGCTGTCAGCCAGAAAAGCGGTCTGGACATTTGGATCTCCCAAGAGCACGACGACTACGGCATCGTGCCGGCAGCGCGGACGGGGCTCCAGATAGCGATTTCAACAGGTGTAGATTTCGACGGGGGTTCGCAACTTGCCGAGAGAATCCAAAGCCGAATACATTGACCCGGCGGCCGATTTCGAGACAATTGACGGCAAAATGCCTTCAAGTGAACCATGCCTTCAGTCCTGTTCGTTGACGATCATCCTATCTATCTCGACGCCGTCCGGCGTACGCTCGAGCAGGAGATCCTCGGGCTTGTCGTAAGAACCGCAAACAGTTGTCAGTCGGCCCTGAAAGCGATTGCGACCCACGAACTAGATTTGTGTCTCGCCGACTATCGATTGCCGGATGGAGACGGGCTCTCGCTCCTGGCCGAAGTCAAGAGATCACGGCCGCTAGTTGCGCTTGGCCTTCTAAGCGCCGACCTGTCTCCCTCGCTTGCGAATGAAGCGAAAGCTGTTGGTGCCGTACTCTGTCTCTCGAAAGACAAGACGTCCTACGAACTGGTCGCTGCGATCGAAATCGCTTTTGCGGGCGGTAAAGTGTACAACCTCGTTGGGCCGGAGGCTGACGGCGGCTTGTCCCTTCGCCGTCGCGAGATCTTGATCTATGCGAGCCAAGGCTTATTGGACAAGCAGATCGGCGAGCGCCTCGGGGTGACCGAAAGCACCGTTCGAGCTCACTGGGCGCGAATATTTGAGCAGCTTCAGATTGCCAATAGGACCGAAGCTGTAACCCGAGCGCTCCGGCAAAGGCTGATCTGAGATGTCCGAGAGGCCTGACGCCGCTCGTGCGAATGCAATTAAGCGCGAACGCGTGCACCTCTTCTTTAGAACAAGATATGTCCCCTACCTGGGCCGGTTACGTCTACTTCAACTACTTTCCGTAGGTGGCGCCCTATACACAGGTTTGCTCGTCTGGCTCGTTTGTGATCTGCCCCCACTTCAGGTGGTCGCCTACGGCTCTGCCGTCATGATCGCAGAGGTGTTAGTGACGAAAATCAACGAGGCATTTGAGCGAGCGCGTCCTGCAGACGAGTGCTTGTGGAGGTGGGGATGGGCAAAGACCGCCCTCTGCGGATTGGTTGCCGTGGCATGGAGCCTCGGCCCGTTCCTACTACATGTTCCGTTGGCCCCATCCTCTGTACTTATTCCAGTCACCGCGTTGATTTACTTCGTTACCGCCAGCAGTGGAATGGTCGGGTCTGACTACGCCCCATGCATGGTTGTTTTCCCCCTGTCAGCGATCCTGCCGTCCGCATTGTGGCTCACAACGTCTGGTCCTCCGTTCGGAATCGAGCATACGGCTGCCATCTGTTTATTGGCCTTGCTTCCCTGTATGGCTGCAACTGGATCGATCGGACTAAGCAAGTCGAAGATCGCTATCAATAACCGACTTGATATTGCAGAACTTCTGGAGATCAAAGCGAGGCAAGCTCAACAGATCGAGGAGCTTTTTGCGGAGCGCACTCGTTTCTTTAGCGCTGCCAGTCACGATTTGCGGCAGCCGCTGAACGCCATGGGAATGTATTTCGAATTGCTTTCTCGTTCGCCTTACCACGGCGACCGAGGTGAAATCTTGGATCGTCTGCGTGATTGCGCTGGAAGTCTGATGAGACAGTTCGACGCTATCATGGAGGTGGCAGCAGCCGACGCGGACATTCGCAATGTCAACGAGAGAGAGACTGCAGTCCAAGAGATATTCGAGAGAGTATCTGCTACGCTTGAACCAAGGCGGAAAGAAAAGGTCTTCAATTGCGCACGGTCCATTCTCGCTTCCATTGCCTCGTTGATCCAGTGTTGCTCGAACGCGTGTTGCTCAACCTCGCCGGCAACGCCATCAAATACACGGAAA
The DNA here is from genome assembly GCF_023073215.1 of Bradyrhizobium sp. 35. Classification (NCBI taxonomy): domain Bacteria; kingdom Pseudomonadati; phylum Pseudomonadota; class Alphaproteobacteria; order Hyphomicrobiales; family Nitrobacteraceae; genus Bradyrhizobium; species Bradyrhizobium sp. 35. The sequence continues at coordinate 28,335 of NZ_JADPJC010000110.1, read as the reverse complement.
AAGGCGGGGTTTTGCTGGGGGCTCGCGCCCGAGGTGCCAGCGTCGAAATATGGGTCGTCGATACAGGAATTGGAATCGAAGCTAAGCACGTCGACTCGATATTCGATGACTTCTATCAGGTTGATAACCCTGAGCGGAACAGGGACAAAGGACTGGGGCATAGGTTTGGCAGTCGTTCGCCGCCTGTGCTCGGCAATGCAGTGGGAAATCGACCTGAGGTCGCTGCCGCGCCGGGGAACGACGTTTACGTTGTCAGTTCCTAAAGTAGATGCCGTAGTAATGGCCCCGGAGGGGCCCACACTTGTCGGTCAGACCACTTCTGCACAGGAGATGCCCGGCATCGTTGTGATCGACGACGACCCCGGGACACGTGACTCGCTGCGGCGTCTCCTGAGTCAGTCGGCTTATGAGTGTTTCACTTTTGATGCCGGGGAGCCGGCCGTAAACTTCCTACGAAATGAGGGACAGCAAAAACCTTGGCATATATTGTCAAACGCCATCCGGAACTGCCCCCTTTGCGTCATGAAGAACTGCCCCCACCATCTGGGTTATGATCTCGGTTGAAGGTTGTTTCCGACGGTGACGGGCCGGAGGGAGGCGGAGCCGACCGGAGGGCCGTCACCGTCGGGCGGCGGCTTGATGAGGCCGCTCTTGCGCTTGGCGCGGAGCCGGTAGCTGTCGCCGCGGATCGTCAGCACGTGGCTGTGGTGCAGGAGCCGATCGAGGATGGCGGTGGCGACCACGGGATCGGCGAACACGGTGCCCCATTCGGCAACGCTGCGGTTCGACGTGATCAGCATGGCACCGGTTTCGTAGCGCCGACTGACCAGCTGGAAGAACAGATGCGCGGCGTCCGGCTCCAGCGGCAGGTAGCCGAGTTCGTCGACGATCAGCAGCTTTGGCTTCGACAACGCGAGCAGTTTCTCGTCCAGGCGTCGCTCGCCGTGCGCCTTGGCGAGGCCAGCGACCAGCGTCGTCGCCGTGGTGAACTGCACCGTATACCCGGCCAGGATTGCCTCTCGCCCGAGTGCAATGGACAGGTGCGTCTTGCCGACGCCCGGCGGGCCAAGCAGCAGCACGTTCTCTCCGTTGGCGATCCAGCGTGACGCGGCAAGATCACGGATCTGCTTTGGATCGATCGACGGCTGCGCCTCGAAGTCGAAGCCAGCAAGCTCCTTCACGGCCGGGAAGTGTGCGAGCTTCAGCGCCATCTCGATGCGGCGATGATCCTTGCGTGCGATCTCGCGCTCACACAGCAGGATCAGCGTCTCACGTGCCGACAAGTTTGCGCGCGCCGCTTCGTCGAGCAGGCTGTCGAGCTGATCGCGGATGCCGGAGAGCTGCAATCGCGCCAGCATGGCATCGAGCGGATCGGTTGTTGCTTCAATGACCTTCTTTGCCCGCGCCATCAGAAGCTTCCTCCGACGACGGCTTCGTATTCGGCAAGAGGACGTAACAGCGACGGCGGTGGAGATGGCGCCAGCACCGTCGCCGCCCCGATCTCCGCCCGGCGGACCGCGCCATTGCGCCCAGCAACACCATCGAGATGGGCGGAGTCGACGATCCGCAGCCGGCGCCCCTCCGCTTGCTTATGGACCGCAACCTGGTGCAATCCATGGCGGATCCGCACTTCGCCGGCCGCGATCGTTACAGCCACGCGCTCGCCAATAAGGCGCCACGGTACCGAGTAGCTGTTTGTCTCGATCTCGATGGCGCAATCATTGCTGACGACGCGGGTCAGTTCACGCAAGGATCCGAACGACGGCTGCCCGCCGAGCGGCTTCAACCGGTGTATCTCGTCACGCCCAAAGCGGATGATCGGCGCCTCGCCGGTCGTGCCGTGGATGAACGTCGCAACCTCACGCTCCCACCTGTCGAGATGCGCCTCGAATGCCTCCCAGCTCGGGAAAGAATGACCCGCAATCGCGTTCTTCTTCACGTAGCCGACGCCGTTCTCTGTCTTGCCCTTCGTGCGGGCCCGATATGGCGCGCAGGCGCGAGGACGGAAGCCCCAATGTTTTGCGAAGGCAATCAGCTTGTCGTTAAACTGAACCGACCGGCTCACTGCGTCGTGGTGCACCACGAGCGCCCGAGGATTGTCCATCAGCACTTCCTCCGGCACACCGCCGAAGGTCGTGAATGTGCTCTCGAGCCCGGCGAACCAATGCTCCTGCCTCTCGGCCCGGAACGCACGCACGTGGAGCCGTCGCGAGTGTCCGAGCGTTGCCACGAACACGAATGCCTTGACTTTCGCTCCTCCAATCTCAACCAGGCGCTCCCCGAAGTCGATCTGCAGCTGGCGGCCTGGCGGCGTCTCAAACCGCGTCGTCGCCAGCGCCTCCGCCTTCAGCGCCTGGCGATAGGGCTGCACGGCGCGTTGCAGCGTTCGCCGGCTGACTGCCACGCCTTTCTCGGCCAAAAGGTCCTGGCGCACCACGTCGGCATTGCCGCGATGCCGAATGAGCCTCTCGCGCAGCCAACTCTCAAGGCCGTTGAGACGCTTCCGCCGCTCAGGCGACTTGAACGGCTTCAGCCCGCCCGCCGCCACGTAGTCCTTCACCGTGTGGTGGCTGCAGCCCAGCTGCCGAGCAATCCGCTTCAGACCCCACCCGCACGCCCTCAGGCGCAACATCTCCGCCACGTCATCCGGCGTCTTCATCACCTGCCCCCGTGGATCAATCCACGACGAGCTTTCCGTGATTCGTTCCTGCTTCATTCACTCTCTCCTCAGCTATCCGAGGAGGAGGCAATTCCTCGTGACGCTGAGGGGGCAGTTTTCCATGGCGCGCGACACATATATTGCTAGACTACCGATTAGCAGGCGCCGAAACAGGCTTTTCGATCGCGGATAAGATCACATCGTTGGGGACAGGTAAGACCCGCATTAGCCTCATGACTGGAGATATAGGGAGTGAGATAGCCGATGGAGCAAAGCAGCGGGGACTTATTCTGATAAGAAAGCCGATCCAGCCGATCCGGTTGAATGCACTTCTGAGCTCCTCGTGAACAAGAGATGGAAATAGATCTTCGAAGGGGAGTGTAACCGGCTGCGCAAGTCAAGCTTCGAGTCACAAGCAGCCGTCAGTCCACGGTCAGCTCGCGGTGGGGTTTACCAGCGACAGCGGACATCAGGGCGGCTCAGGCGGCCTTCGGCTTAGGGCGGCCAGAAGCGGACCTCTCCTATTCTATTGGATGACCTCATCGGCCAGCCCCAAGAGCGACGGCGACACGAGGATACCAAGCGACTTCGCGGCTTTTCGGTTGATCACAAGGGTGAACCTGCTTGCTTGCAGAACAGGCAGCTCGCTAGGCTTGGTGCCCTTTAAAGCCTTGGCCGCGTAGGCGCCAGCGCTTCGATATTTCTCCAGAGGATCAGTGGAATACGACATGAGAAGGGTCGCCGGCTCCGCTGCTTGGCATCTTGTGCCTAAATAGATAAGGCAGGTTTTTTCCCAGCTGCTCAAGCTTAAGGTTGCCACGGGCCATCTGGGGACGTCACCACTACGGGGCGGGTGCTGGAATGGGTAGTATGCTTGAGACCTTCCAGCCAGCGGCGGTCTTGATCAGTACCTGATTCATCAGAAACCTCGTCTGCTGAGCTGGTTGGCCTGCTGGACCAATCGCGAAAGTGATCGGGAGGTAGACTTGCGCAGCACCATCGCCGAGCATGATGACCTTTAAGCCGGCAGTGTCGGGGTCAAGTTGCCAAGTTCCCTGATATAAGGCAGCGAACCGCTTCAGTGCTGCGTCCTTGCCCCAGATCGGTGCCCCGCGAGTGATCCAGAGGAAATCAGGAGATGTTAGCAACAGTCCTTCCACTGCTTTGACATCGTGCGCGTTTTGCGCCGCTACGAATTGCTCGAACGCTGCTCTAACCTCATCTTCGGATGCTGCGAGAGCCAGCCTTGGTGCAACACACAACGCGGCAATCACCGCAGATCGGCCCAAGATTTTCGCGATGTGGTAAGGCCCGCTCATCGTCCGCCGCGTTTTTTTGCTCATAGTATGGTCCTCCGTCGCGGGTTCACGAGAGCGACCATGGCGATCCCTGCCTTCCCGGTCCTTGCAGGGGGCTTATATTTTTCCTGTAATTTTCCTAAGCTGAAGCATGGGTACGGATAGAGGCGATGACCAGATATTTGATTTTGGGGACTTCACCCTTTCACCCAAGGAGCGCCTGCTGCTGCACGGTGACGACCTGTAAGTCTTACAGCCAAGTCCTTCGATCTCCTCGTAGCCCTTGTTCGCCGTCGCGGTCACCTCGTCACGAAGGACGAGCTACTGGATGAGGTGTGGCCTGACACAATCGTTCAAGAGGTCAATCTGACTGTTAACATCTCTGCCTTGCGGAAAGCTCTTCGGCGTGGTCGAGCAAACCAAGACCTAATTCGCACGGTATCGGCGCACGGATACCGGTTCGTCGCACCGGTTCGTGTTCGCAACTCAATCCTGACTCATCAGGTCGACCAGGCTGCGACTTCAAATGCGGATGCGTATCGCGCTTATTTGCAAGGTCGCCACGAGTGGAGCCAAAGATCCGAACCAGCGCTAAAGCGCGCCATAGCTCAATTCCAGCATGCTGTTTCGCTCGATCCTGATTTTGCAGCAGCCTATTCTGGGCTTGCCGATTGCTACGCAACGATGGGCTCACTTAGCTATGTCGCGCCGACAGACGCGTCTCCTTCTGCGCGACGGTACGCAACCCGCGCACTTGAGCTCGATCCGTCGCTCCCTGATGCGCATGCTTCACTCGGGTTTGTCGAGTTGTACCACGATTGGAACTGGTCAGCTGCGGATATCCAGTTTCAACGAGCGATTTCACTTGATCCAGGGTATCCACCCACCCGTCAATGGTATGGCACCTATTTGATGGCCGCCGCCCGCCCCACGGACGCGCTCGCCGAAATGCATCGGGCTCGCCAGCGTGATCCGCTGTCCTTGCCGATCAACACCGACATTGGCTTTTGCCACTATTACGCCGCCCAATACGACGAGTCGGTCAAGCAACTAAGGTTAGTTTTAGAAATCAATGCCGGGTTCCCACCGGCGCATCTCTGGCTTGGACGAAGCTATCAAGAGCTTGGAAGGTATGATGAGGCGATTGCCGCGTTTGGTCATGTTGAGAACATGCTGCCAGAATGGTCGGTCCCGTTAGCCGCTCGCGGCTTTGTCGAAGGCATCGCCGGACGTACTTCGGACGCCAGAGCAACCCTGCGGAAATTGGAAATGCTCTCGGAACGAAAGTTCGTCACATCTTATGGCCTCGCGCTGGTCCATGCAGCTCTTGGCGACACGGATGGCGCGTTTGCCTGTCTCGACACGGCTTTTGCCGAGCGGTCTAACTGGCTGATATGGCTGCGACTTGACCCGCGTTGGAAAACTCTGCGGCTCGATCCACGCTTCAAGGAATGCGTGAGCCGTATTGGGTATCCGGAATGAACAGAGCAGTGGGTCAACTACGAACACTCAACGCCCGCAAATCTGGTCCGCGCGGCCTTGCGGACCGAACAGCTATCAAGGGGTGCCGCCAATTCGGCGGTGGGCCATCTGCAGATGCACCGAGATAAACCGCACGGAGCTACTGGATTAGCTCATCAGCAAGCAGCAGGATTGATGGTGGTATTGTCAACCCGAGGGACTGCGCGGTCTTGAGATTGACGACTAAACGGAAGCGCGTCGGCTGTTCAAGTGGCAGATTGGCGGGCCTCTCGCCTTTCAGGACGCGCTCCACCAAGCTCGCCCCCCGCTCAGCGGTCTCTACCTCGTCCGGACCATAGGACATAAGGCCTCCGTCCCGCACGAAGCTATCCGCCTCATAGATGGCAGGCAAGCGATGCCTCGCCGCAAAGTCAAAGACGCGTTTGCGATTGAGAGCGGTGAGCGCGTCCGCTACCATCAATAACCCATCTGGCATGGAGCGTTCCATGCTCGCAAACGCATCTTCGAAATCATCGGGCTCGCGTACGCCTAATGCCATCACTGTGATGTTCAACTGCTTTGCCGCAGCCGCAGATGCTTCATAGCGCGCGGTCATTCCGGGGTTACCTGCATTCCACAGCAATGCTACGCGTTGAAGTCCAGGCGCGGCGTTCTTCAGCAATTCGAGGCGCTTCGGCGCGAGCTCGGCTGCGACATCGGAAATACCCGTTATGTTTCCTCCCGGTCGATTGAGACTGGCGACGAGATGCGTTTGCACGGGATCACCAGTGGCAAAAATCACAGCTGGAACCGTACTGGTACCCTCCTTCACTGCAGCAGCGACAGGATAGCTGATGGCAATTATGACGTTGACCTTCGCTGTAACCAGCTCCGCCACGAACCCCGGTAAACGGTCGAGATGCCCTTCAGTGGCTCGTTTGACCAGCTCGAGGTTGACCCCCGGAGTAAAGCCATTCTGCGCGAAGTGGTGAGTTAGTTGGTCCGTGAGCCTGCCTGGGTAAGTGTCCGGCGCGAAGCTCCCTGCGCTTATGACGCCGACGCGGTAAAGCTTCGGCGCCTGCCCGAGCCCAGCCATGGGCCACGCGAGCGGCAAGACTGCTAGACCCCCAAAGGCTGAAAGCAGCTGGCGTCGTTCCATCGCGGTACCAATGACCTGAATGATGAGCGCCTCAATGTAGCACGCCTCCATATCGGCCGTGCAGGATTTCACGGCCGCATTGAGAAACAATCCCTGGCGATGCCCGCTTCGCGTCAATCTCTGCTTAAAGCGCACGCGAGGACGGTCTGCTGTCCCCTCTAGACCTGACGCTCGCCAGCAGCCGCCGAAGGGTGTCCCTGGGCCAACTAGGAGTCATTCAATGACTTCATCCGCCGACGCTAAGAGAGATGCCGGCAAGTCCAGTCCAAGCACTTTTGCTGTCCGCAAGTTAAGGACAGTTTCAAACGTCGTTGGCCGTTCGATTGGCAATTCCTCTGGTCGTGCCCCTTTGAGGATTCGGTCTACGTAGGACGCCAATCGATGGTAGGAATCGGACAACTTTGGGCCATATGTGCAGAGCGCGCCGCTTCTGGCAAAAATCGGCCAGCCTGATATGACCGGTACCCGATGTTGCATCGCGAATTCGATTATTTTGTTGCGATTTTGGATGGCAAATCCGTCGGCGAGGACCGAGATCGCTTGAGGAGGGCTACGGTCCAAAGCCGCGAGTGCGGAAACGAGTTGATCCTGGGTTGCCGTGGCAAAGAAATCGGCCGCGATGCCCAGCTGCTTAGCCGTGTCCTCTGAGTATACACGTTCGATGTGTGAGCCCGGATGTTCGGGGTTGCCGATGATCGCAACGCGCTGCAAGTGTGGAACCGCATCTCGCAAGATTTGCAGTCGCTTGGCGTTGAGTTCGGCCGCCATAAACGTTAGGCCTGTCATGTTGCCGCCCGGGTGCGAAAGGCTGGTCGCAAAACCAGCGAGCACAGGGTCTCCACTGAAGACGTATACCGCAGGTGTAGATAGCTTCAGCTGATTCACCAAAGTCACGGCGGACCCTTGGACAACCAAAAGGTCAACGGGCCTGCTAACCAGCTCGAAGGCAAGGCTCGGCACGCGAGTTAGATCATCGTCGCCATACCGGTAGGTGATTTCCAGATTCACGTTCTCAACATAGCCAAGCTGTTTGAGGCCGCTTCTAAACACGTCGACAAACGGCGCGAGGCTCGGCTCGCGCTGAGCCGTAAGAAACCCTATTCGGAATATTCTACCCGCTGCCTGTACCGGTTGCTGGTCCGCAAACACAAGTATGAGGCTCGAAAGCAAAAAAGTGCGTCGATCCATCGGCTCGTCCTGACCACAAGAGTTACCAAAGTTGATGGCACCATCAAACAACCTCGGCCAACGGTCCAGAGGGACAGACCTCGGCTTTGTATCGGCGGTCGTTCAATTCTTGCGCGAGCGTGCTCAGCTTGTTCGTGTCACCGTCGGCAAATCGACGCTTGAAGGCGATGTTCTGTCCCTCGACATATCCAAACACACGTAGCGCCGGAATGAACGCGTCGAGCGTGGCAAGACTGGCGTCAGTTCTGTCGCCGCGGCCCTCCGACAGAACGCCGATCTGGAACTGCGAGTCGGCGGCGATCGGCCAACTCCCGACCTCGCTGATGAGGAGTTTGATGAGCTCGCGCCGCGTCATTTGCCACCCCGACATAGCACCGGCCATGGTAGCGATAAACATTCGTCACTGGAAGGGCGCAAGGTCAGTCATGACCGCTTAGCCTCCACAAGCTCCCTCCCCTGGCTAGACGCCAGACGTCCTTCGGTCGACCTCGACCTCCGGACAATCGCCGCCGCCTGGCGCCATCAGCATTTACGAACGCCTCCCGATCTCACTCAATCAGTTCGTCCGACTCTATGAGAATGGATGGTGGTACCGGAAGGCTGAGTGCTTTCGCAGTTCGCATGTTGATGACCAGCTCGAACTTCGTCGGCCGCAGGACTGGAAGATCGACCGGTTTCGCTCCGCGGAGGATCTTGCCCGCATAGACGCCGACCTGGCGGTAGGCGTTGGCGAGGCTGGCACCATAACTCATTAGCCCGCCATCCGCCGGAAACTCCCGAATGTGGAAGATGCCGGGCAATTGTTGACGAGACGAGAGAGCAATGATCTTGGTCCGCCGAGAGTCGAAGAATGGATCGTTCTGCACCATCAACGCCCCAACGCCAGCTTTATTCAGCGCCGCGAAACCCGCCTCGATCTCAGCATCCGTTGTTGCGCTCTGCACCACTATCTCGCGGCCGAGCGACTGAGCCGCGCTCACTACCGATCGTCGGAACTCGTCGAACGCTTCCATTCCGAAGGCCGGGTTGAGCAAAAGACCCACAAGACGAGCCGAGGGGACCAATGTGCAGAGAAACTCCAGCCGTTTGGCGCCGAGATCGCCCGTGAAGAAGTTCACACCAGTGGCCGTGCCTGGCCGATTCATACTTGCGACCAGACCGGCGCGCACTGGATCCTGGCCGACGACGAAGACAAGCGGCACGGGAAAGCCAGCCGCCTTGGCTGCGAGTGCGGCCGGATCACCGGTGGCAATGATGACCGAAAGCGGTCTGCCCCGCAGATCGGCGACAAGGGGCCCCAACTGACTGTAGTCGCCCTTCGCCCAGCGATACTCGATGGCGACGGTACGACCTTCGACGTAAGCCATTTCCTCGAGCCCGCGGCGAAAGCCGTCCATGTGAACCGTAGCTTCTTCGGGAGAGCGCGTGCTAACTAATCCGATCAGCGGATGCGCAGCTAGTTGTTGGGCGCTCGTAACAACCGGCAAGGTGGCCGAAAAAGCCGCAACTCCCCCAATGAATTCTCGCCGTCGCATTTGTCACTCCAAGATACGCCCAAGCGTTTGGATGCATAATGTCAGCGCTCGGCTCCTAGGTGATTTCGCGCTGAAGTTTTTAAGCTGTGCATGTCACGTACGGCTCAATCGCGTCGCCCTGAGAGTTCGTGATTTCCGTTCCTCGCTGCACGCGAGGCTAATAATGGAAGTGGCTTCCCTCCGTCGTAATGCTGGCGAGCAACCAAAATGGCTGCAGTGACTATCCGGCAGTTCGGACTGATTAAGGGTCGCAGAAGGTCAGCTTGGAGTCAAAAAGAGCCTTGGCTAGTCCTGAGCTTCTAGGGCGCACCAAATCGAGAGCACCGCCCGATACCTGAGAAGAGAGTTGAAGTTGACAATGCGTTGCAACAGCAGAGCAGGTCGGAGCCGGAACTGACTTGAGTGGACATGCCCTACCCCTCCAGAAGCGGTCTATTCGATGACTTCATTGGCCCGCGCGAGCAGTGACATCGGCACGGTTACGCCGAGGGTATTTGCAGTTTTAAGGTTGACGATCAGCTGAACTGCCGTGGATTGTATTACCGGCAAATCTGCCGGCTTGTCGCCCTTCAGGATCCGACCCGTGTAAGTGCCCGCCAGACGATAGACATCTTCAACATTTCCGCCATAGCTCACCAATCCTCCGGCCTCGGCATACTCACGCCTGTCGAAAATGGTGAAAATTGCATAGCGTTTCGCCAGATCAACGAGTTGGGCGCGCCGGCTGAATAGAAACGCATCCGTGTCGACGAGAAGAGCACTTCTCCGTCGTTCACCGAGTTCTGCAAGAGCTACATCGATTTCGCTTTCAGTTGTTGCATTCACCGTATCGAGTTGCAGCCCGATGTTGCGAGCCGCCGCTTCCAACGCTCTGGACTGAGTTTTCGCATTGGGATTCACTGGGTTAACCAGCGCGGCAACAACACCTGTGTTCGGGAGCAGTTCATGAAGCAGCTCCAGCCGCTTCGAAACTACCTCGACATTCAACGTGACCGCGCCGGTCACGTTGCCTCCAGGTCGGTCCAGGCTGGCAACAAGCCCTAACTCAACAGGATCGCTGCTGGTCGTAAAGACGATGGGAATTTGCGCGGTTGCCTTTTTTGCCACGAGGTTCGCAGGGGTGCTTGTCGCGACGATAACGGCGACGCGCCGGCCAACCAGATCAGCCGCCAACGCAGGCAGCCGATCGTAGTGGCCCTCCGCCCACCGGTACTCGATTTCGACGTTCTGCCCCTCAACGTAGCCGGTTTCGGCCAGCCCACGGCGAAATGCCGCGACGAAATGGCCATATCCCTGCGGCGATGTGCCATTGATGAATCCAATGACTGGCATCATCGGCTTCTGCGCCCACGCCGCGAGCGGCCAAGCCGTAGCAGCGCTGCCGAGTAACGAGACGAACTCGCGCCGCTTCATGTGATCATCCTGTTGGGATTGCCGGTGACGCAGGACCTTGCGCTTAAAAAGCGGAGAATGGAACAGCTTATAAGGATAGCCGCGCTTGCGCGCTCCCAAGAAGACGCAGGCCAAACTGCGGAGGGAGCTGACCGGAGCAACTCTGGTCCGCCCTTGATTCCTAAGCTGACCTCGACGAGGTGTGCGGCTACTGCGTTGATGGGCCAGAAGCGGTTTTCGCGAGAACGGAACAGGAAGGTGGATGCGGCTGCCACCGAGATCTTACCACGCCGCCAAATAATTGGTGATGCGTGGACAATCCTCGGGCGCGGTGGTGCGGGGACTTCTACTCAAACTGAATGCGGGCGCCCTTGGCACCGTTGAGTAACCGCTTGAGGTGAAATCCGGCCAGCGTGTCGTCGGCATGCAGGCCGACCAGTGCAGCAAAGGCCGGCATCGCCGTTGCATCGCCGGCCTCCAACTTGGTGAAAGCCTCGACATATTGCGCGGTGGAAGGCGCCCTGAAGGCCACGTCCTGGAGTGGCTCAAAAGCACTTAGCGGCTCGCTGCGTCCGCGCAACATAATTTCACCGACTGGCCGTCCCTGAAAATTGCCCGCGGCTTTGGCCGCCGCTGCGCTGACGCAAATGCGGGTGCCGAGATACTTGTTGGCTGCCTCGAGCCGGGCCGCGGTATTGATGGTATCGCCATAGGCGGTGTAGTCGAAGAACCGACTGCCGCCAAAGTTGCCGACCAGCGCCGCCCCCGCATGGACACCGATGCGCGTTGCACCAAACTCAACCCCCGTTTTTTTCCAGCGTTCTCGGAACATTTGGGCTCGGATGTCGAGGTCATGAGCGCAGCTAATGGCTCGTTGGGCATAGTCGGGCTGTTCGCCTGGAGCATTGAACAGCACCTGGATCGCGTCGCCTATGACCTTGGCGACCGTGCCCTCATGAGCGAACACCACATCAGTCATACCGCCCACATATTCGTTGAGCAGCGCGCCCAGCACTCCCGGAGCTACAGTCTCTACGAGGGGGGTGAAGTTGGTGACGTCGGTGAAGATAGTTGCAATCTCCCGCCAGTGCACCTCCATACCGTCGCCGTCGCCTATAGCCGCGAGACGGCTCGCTATCTGTGGCGAAAAATAACGAGATAGCGAGGCGTGAGCGCGTTCGGCTTCGAGCTGGCGGCGGCGGGCCTCGCGCATCGTCTGGACGTGACTGATGGTCTTGTTGATCGTCATCTCAAGGTCGTCGAAATCGATCGGCTTGGTCAAGAAGTCGAAGGCACCGCGGTTCATGGCCGTTCGAATGTTGCTCATGTCGCCGTAAGCAGAGACGATGATGGTCGATTTCTTGTCCTTCTGCTCCTGCAGCTTGGCCAGCAGCGACAGCCCGTCCATCCTGGGCATATTGATGTCGGATACCACCATGTCGACATGGGGATGCTGCTCGATCGAGGCTAACGCCTCGATGCCATCATGCGCAAAGAGGAACGCCATTGCCCCTTCACGGATCTGGCGACGAAATTTCTGCAGCACCAGGGCCTCGAGATCAGGCTCATCATCGACGACCAGGATAGTCGCGGTCATGCAGCTTGGCCCAGTCGATTATCGATTTCGATCCGGAGCAGCGCGAAGTCGATCGGCTTGGTCAGCATTCCGACCGCGCCGTTCTCGATGGCCTTGCGGCGCGTTTCAGCATCGCCGTAGGCGGTGATCATGATCACGGGCACATCAGGGCGCTGGGCACGTACTTTTGGCAACATCTCGAGTCCGCTCATGCCAGGCATGTTGATGTCGGAGAGGATCAGGATCAATGAGGGATCTCTGACCTCAGCGGCACGCGCCAGTGCTGTGGCCGCCGACGGGGCGAATTCCATCTGAAAGCGGCCAGATTTCAGATCGCGGCGGAACTGCTGACGGAACAGGGGCTCGACGTCGGGCTCGTCGTCTACGACGAGTATGTAAACGCTCAATTTTTTTCTCCGCTAGTCGTCGGATCGGTCCTGCTTTTGGGCAGCGTGATAACGAATTCGGTAAACGCGCCGGGCTCGGTGGCGACGTCGATTGTACCGCCGTGCTGCTTCACGATGATGTCGTGGCTCATTGACAGTCCCAGGCCGGTGCCTTCGCCCGCCGGCTTGGTTGTGAAGAAAGGATTGAAGATCTTCTTTCTCACCTCGGGAGGAATGCCGGTGCCGTTGTCGCGGAACCGTATCTCTACCTTGTTGCCCAAGCTCCTGGTCACGGCGCTTAAGATGGGCTCGAAGTTTTCGTCACCAGTCTCCTTGCGCTTGGCGGCGGCATAGAACCCGTTCGAGATCAGGTTGAGGAAGACCCGAGTAATCTCCTGCGCATAGACGTCGATCTGGCCCGCGGCGGGATCGAGGTCGCGTTCGAGTGTAATGTTGAAGCCCGCCTTCTCGGCGCGTGCGCCGTGGAAGGCGAGATTGAGGCTTTCCTCTACGATCGCGTTGATGTCGGTGGGCCGGTGCTCACCCGAGCCTTCGCGGGAATGCAGCAGCATGTTCTTGACGATCGAATCGGCTCGCCTGCCGTGCTGCACCACCTTTTCCAGGTTGCCCTTCAGCATAAGGGTGAGTTCATCGACTCCCTCGCGGGTCTCGCCATCGAGCGCCGCCGGCTTCAGCAGGTCGTTCAGCTCCCCAATCAATTCCCCCGACAAAGCAGCGAAATTGTTGACGAAATTGAGCGGGTTCTTGATCTCATGGGCGATGCCAGCGGTAAGCTGGCCGAGCGAAGCGAGCTTTTCGGTCTGCACCAGCCGGTCCTGCGCAGTGCGCAACTCCTCGAGCGACCGTGCGAGTTCTTTGGTCCGCGCCTGAACCTCGTCGAACAGCCGGACGTTTTGAATGGCGATGACGGCCTGGTCCGCAAAGGTGGTGATGAGCTCGATCTGCTTTTCGCTGAAGGGGCGCTTCTCCCGCCGCGTCAGCACGAACACGCCTATCGGCACGCCCTCACGTAGTAACGGAACAGCAATTCTTGATTGCGCTGGATCCGGATCTCCTCGCAGTGGCGAAAGACCATCGTTAAGTACTGTCGTTTTAGCTTCGGACAAAGCGCGTCCAACTGCTGTCGCTCCACCCGGCGTGAAACGATAGCCATCCAGAAACTTCCTTTTTTTAACGCTAAGCCCGCAACTTGCCGCCAGTCCGAAGGCACCGTCTCTGGGTTGCAGAATGAGCCCTTCATCTGCCTCGCACAGTCGTGCTGCTGATTGTACGAGCGTATCGAGCACCGTTTGTAAATCGAATGTCGAGCGGCTGATGACCTTGAGAACGTCGGCCGTTGCGGTCTGCTGTTGCAGTGCCTCGCTCAACTCCGAAGTGCGCTGCTCGACCTTGTTCTCAAGGTCCGCATAGGATTCCTGAAGCCGCGCACCCATCTTGTTGAATTGATTCGCAAGACTTTCGAGTTCATCGCCGGTCGTGATCGAGATACGCTGAGCGAAATCGCCATCGCCAATTCGTTCCGCGCCAGCGCTTAATGCCTTGATCGGACCAACCATACGGCGCGCCAGGAAAACTCCGGCTAGAATGGCAAAGAACAATGCGCCGGCAAGTACGATCGAAAGGCGCTGCAGGGCAAGGTACAGCGACGAATAGGCTTCATTGACCGGCAGCTCGACAAACATGGTCCAGCCCAGCGGCACGATCGGCGCGGACGCTGTCAGCACCTCCTGACCCTGAATATTCAGCGAGCCTTGCAACGCATCGGCGTCGTTCGCACTGCCGGCGCGCGCAGCCTGGACCTGCACTAGTTTCGACATATCCGTGTTGCGCAGCACCACTGATGTCTGGATGCGCAATCAGCCGTCCTTCCGAACCCACTACATAGGCATGCCCGCGTTCGCCGACCTTGATTTGCGAGACCACTTCCCAAATGAACTTCAGATTGACTTCGGCGATGCTGACGCCGGCGTCCTTGCGGGTGCCGGCCAGTGACAGAGTCATGTAAGGCTCCGACTCCCGTCGGAAGTAGACGGGGCCGTAATAGACCTTGTTGGCAACCGCTTCGGTGAACTTCGGATCCTTGGATAAGTCGAGGCCGGAGTCCACGATATCCATGGCGAGGCGCGACACTCGCAAACGCTCCTTGCCCGTCGAGTCGATTTGCGAAAGTTCGGTAACGGCCGGCACCTGCCGCAGCAGCCTAAGAGCATCAAAACGCCGGTCCTGCAGCGAGCCAGCCGACCACGGTAGCTGAGTGGTCCAGCCGAGCTGGCTTTCGATTTCCTTGATAAACTGGCCGATCTTGGCCGCCGCGGCCTCGGCCTGCTCGTGCTGAATCCGGATCAGGGCCGCCTTGTGCTCGCGGTAGTAGAAGAAAACTTCGAATATCCCGTTCGAAAGCAGCGCGAGTCCCACCACCACCACGAACAGGGCGACATATTTGGCGAACAGGCGGGCACGGACTTTCGGCGGCGCTGACTGCACAGCAGGTGCGTCCGGCCGGGCGGAAGCCGCCAGCGTCCGTCCTTCCGATGTGTCCGGTTGTAGCGAAATGCTCATCCCGGCCACGGTATCAAGAAGAATTGGCATTGTCGCCTGCGGGAGCCATGCCTAAACCGGGGTGAACCGCCCTGGCCGTTCGCCAACTTGGCCGCTCCGACCAACTCGGAAATAATTGTTCTCACTCGAGTACCCCGTCGGCGCGGGCGAGCAGCGCGGCAGGAATTTCGATGTCAAATGTCTTCGCAGTTTTGAGGTTGATAAAAAGTTCAAACTTAGTGGGTTGTTCGACCGGCAAGTCAGCAGGCTTCGCGCCTTTAAGTATCCTGTCCACGTAGGCAACGCAGCGTCGATTGAAGTCGATGATGTCCGCTCCATACGACATCAACCCACCGAGTTGTACAAATTCTTTGCCCATAGCCATTGTAGGCAGCCGATGCTCTGCCGCGAGGTCAACAATGCGCTTTCGTTGATTGAAAAGCATCGGGCTCGGAAATATGAGAAGGGCATCGGCACGCTCTGCGGCAACCGCGGAAAACGCGCGATCTAAATCGTCGGGGACGCGCACAGCAACAAGTCGAAGGTGCACTGCCAAGGTGAGTGCCGCCTCCTTTGCTTCCTTAACCATGTCATTCATCGTGCGTTCGCCATAGGCGCCGGGATGCCAGAGCGCGGCGACTTGCGAAGCGGTGGGCAGCGCTTCCTTGAGCAGGGCTAGGCGCTTGGGGACAAGCTGCGGTCCAAGGAAAGTTGACCCGGTGATGTTCCCACCCGGTCGAGCGAGACTAGCAACGAGCCCGTCTCCGACAGGATCGCCCATAACCGGAACGACAATGGGAGTATTGCTGGTTGCTTGCTGCACGGCACGCGCCGCGAGCGAATTCGATGCGACGATGAGATCAACATTAAGACTTACCAGTTCACTTGCGAGAACCGGAAACCGCTCGACATTCAAGTCCGCCGCTCGGACCTCTAGGATCACGTTCTGACCAGCGATATAGCCGTATTCGCGGAGTCCCTGATCGAAGGCTTTTAGAATTGCGCGCGCCTCGGGAGATTCAAGCGAACCCGTCACAAGAAAGCCAATCCGCGGTACGTTTTTAGGCTGCTGCGCCGAAACCGCGAGCGGCCACGCTGCTACTCCGCCAATAACATGAAAAACGTCTCGCCGCTTCATGGGCTCCCTCATCGTCGGGAAGCAGCATCGTATCGGCTAAAAGGAGTACATTGATAGGGGGAAATCAGCTTCGCTATCGCAAATTGAGACCGACTCACGTCCGGTTCGAGTGAAAGGCGGCGGGGGTGCTCCGGAGGCCATGAGTTCTGTTCTATCGCCGACTCCAGACCTGCCGATGTACGCGCCAATGATGCGATGGGCCACACACGGACGTCTGCGACGCGGGGCCATTGCCGGGTGACGATTTAAACGATCCGAATAATTAGTTGGCTTGCGCGAGCCAGGTGATCAACGGATAGGGAAGGGTAAGTCGCCCGTTGAAAAGGGTGTGAACGAGCCAAGAGGGAGAGAGCGATTCGTAGCCCAGACGCAGCGTGTACGTTTCAGACCCAGCAAATCATCGCTGCACCCCAAACGAGACCGAGCGGAATAATGTGGTTGGCAGCAAAGATCACGGTGCCGAAGGCCAAGATGCTGGAATTTTGCCAACCGTTTCGACCCAGGCAAGATACCAAGAGGCCAAAGTAGAGGATTTCTTCGGTCAGCGGTGTTGTCACAACGAAAAGAAAAACAACAATTGCGACTGACTTCGCGTCATGAATATCGATCGGAACATTCTGACGTCGATTGCCAGTTACGCTAGTCAGTCACGATCGGCACGCCGACGGCGACGATCCCGAAACCTATGAGGCTCGCGGCGACGGCGAGGAGCGTTAGTCTTCGAAACTTCAAGGCGTCAGAGCGTAACCCCTGCCGCGCTGTCCAGACCCATGCCAATGCTACAGCAAGCCAACTGCCAACTGCGTACGACAGCAGGCCACGAGCCTGATGCTAGGTGAGGGAGGCAACTCGGCGGGCACCGTGTACGATGAGCCGCATCGCCCAGATAGCAAGTCCGATGGCCATCACAATGATGGCCAGCGCCATAGGTGCCAGAACCAGCATCAAAGCAATCATGCTCTGACGCCATTCTAAGCCGGAGCGAGAAATGAGGTTCAGGCTGGCCGGCGACCCCTGGGTTTGCGACATGCGACTAAATTACCCCCTCGCTCGTCGCGCCTGAGGATAGAACAACGTTTGCGAGTCATCCAGTCGTTGCACCAACTAAGGGAGCCAAAGCGTTGGGTTAGGCTCCAAGCGGCAGTAGGCGCCCGCCTGGATCGACGTCCGGATTAGCCCTGATAGCCGACCGGACACTTCCGTCAGTTGAGGGCCGTTAGGCGCGGTTTCGGCGCGGGGCTGCGAACTTTCCATTACTTTGAAAGAGCGAGCGTCCTCGGCTTCGGGGCCCGCGAATCCGGTAGACGGACGAAGCCTAGACAAACGTGAAAAGTAACGGCTAGTCATTCGCATGGGCTGGATTCCGAATTGCCTGCGACGGGCAGATGTCAGGCTGCGGCCTAGGGCCGGCGCTCAGGTCGACTTACAACCTTTGACGGAGCGCAGCGGTCGATGGCTGAAGGCGAACTTGTTTCGCTTCCCGGGCGCGGTGTGGTCGCGAAAACGGGGCTGTGTGGAGCTGTCTGAGGGCGACGTAATTGCGCTGCATCTTGTTGTCGAGCGGATCACGGAAGCCGGGCTGAAGGTGCGGCTGTCGGGGCGCCTTC
Source organism: Bradyrhizobium sp. 35 (assembly GCF_023073215.1). Lineage (NCBI taxonomy): Bacteria > Pseudomonadati > Pseudomonadota > Alphaproteobacteria > Hyphomicrobiales > Nitrobacteraceae > Bradyrhizobium > Bradyrhizobium sp. 35. The sequence goes on along the minus strand of NZ_JADPJC010000110.1, from coordinate 10,377 downwards.
GCGGCTGGGACGGTGCGTCGCCTGTTTGGACTTTGCTGGTGCGCAAACGTTAACGGATCGGGCCCTCCTGAATCGCACTTCGACGAATGACGGTTTGGGGCAGAAGGGGAGGTTTCGCAGCGCGCGCAATGGCCGGTCTTCATTAGGAAACGGAATTGCACCGACCAGGTTTGCACGTCAGCTACAGGTCAAAAACCCGAAGATGACAACACTGGCACTTGCCGTTTTTCCGTCGTAGGACCAAGTTTCGCATTTCCGCCCAGGAAAAACCCGGTGAACCAGCGGGGAACGCTCATGCAGCCGATTACCCAATACGCCAAAAGCGGCAATGTTCACATTGCTTATCAAACATTTGGTGCGGGCCCGATCAATGTGGTGATGGTTCCGGGATTTGTGTCAAACGTGGAGAACTACTGGGAGCAGCCCGACTTCGCGCGCTTCCTTCGCCGGTTGAGTAGCTATGCCCGGGTAGTGACTTTCGACAAGCGCGGCACCGGTGGCTCCGATCGCGTCAGCGAGCTGCCCGGCCTGGACGTACGGATGGACGATCTCCGCGCGGTCATGGATGCCGCCGGCATGGAGCAGGCGGCGCTACTCGGGATTTCGGAGGGCGCGCCCCTGTCTGTGTTGTTTGCCGCGACCTATCCAGAGCGTTGCCGAGCGCTGGCACTATACGGCAGCTTTTCGCGCTTCTCCTACTGGTTTCCAAGCGACCAGGCGCTCGCAAACTTCTTTGGTTATGTCGAGAAAGCCTGGGGTACCGGCGGCAGTATCCAACGGTTTGCGCCGTCGCGCGCCAACGACGCTGCATTCCAGCAATGGTGGGGCCGTAACGAACGCCTCGGTGCCAGCCCGGCTGCGGTCACCGCGCTGATGCGTATGAACAGCCAGATCGACATCAGCGGCATCCTTCCAGCCGTCCGTGTACCGACGCTTGTGCTTCATCGCACGGAAGACCAGGTCGTCGATGTCGCCGGGGGGCGCGACGTGGCCGCCCATATTCCGGGCGCCAAGCTCGTCGAATTTCCGGGGATCGATCATCTCTTCTACGTCGGCGACGGCTCAGAAAAGATCTCGGACGCGATTGAGGAGTTCTTCACCGGCGCCCCCGCGCGCATTGAGTCAGATCGCGTGCTGTCCACGGTTTTGTTCACCGATATCGTAGGCTCGACGGAGAAGGCTGCAAGCCTCGGCGACCAGCGCTGGCGTAATCTGCTCGACGACCATCATACTACGATCCGGCGCGCGCTTGCTCGTTTCCGTGGCCGTGAGGTGAAAACGACCGGCGATGGTTTTCTCGCAACTTTTGACGGCCCGGCGCGTGGCGTCCGCTGCGCTTGCACCATCGCGGATGAGATCAAGCTGCTCGGCATAGACGTCCGTGCTGGACTTCATACCGGCGAGTGCGAAGTGATCGGTGAAGATGTTGGCGGCATCGCTGTTCATATAGGTGCGCGGGTTGCGGCGCTTGCCGGTCCAAGCGAGGTGTTGGTGTCGAGTACGGTCAAAGACTTGGTAGCGGGTTCTGGTTTACGCTTCAACGACCGCGGCATCCAATCCCTTAAGGGGATCCCTGGTGAGTGGCGTATATTCGCAGCTGAACGATAGAAATATCTCCCATGAGCAGCCGGCCACCGCGCCCGGGTGCGAAACACTTCTGGGTCAACCGGCGAGCCGACCTTCGGAGACGGGGCGTGCTGGGAACCCCACGGATACGATGGTGCAGGTCCTTCAATCATGCCTGATCATCAGCCAGCCGCTCATGTCTGCAATGGGTGGCCAGAACCGGACATTAGATGGGATCTCTCCTCAGGTCCGCTCGGCCGCGAGCGTAGCTTCACTTCCTCCCCGCCATCAATCGCCCGAGACAGGCGTTGAATGACTCGGTACTGCCTCCGGCACCATTGCGCCCGTACTCCCATTTTCCGCTCGCTTGATCGCACCGTCCACCAATTTCCAGTGCGCACCGCTGACTGATGCTGACACAGCGGTTGCCGCCGGGCGAGCGCCCTTCGGTCGGCTTGGAGGTCGTCGGCTCCGGTCTGGCGGCAAGCGTACCCTCCTTTTTCCGGGCTGCCGTGCCGTCGTCCCTCGTTCTCGAGACGCACTGGCCCTTCTCGTTTAAGACCTCCGTGCCGTGGCACGTGAGCCTAACGCAGCGGTCGTCAACCGCCGTGAACCCGTGCTCGCAAAGTTGGGGGCAGATGCGACCCTGCCTTGCCTTTATAGCCTCGAGCAGGTCGAGGCTGGCGAGCTTGTCATCGAATTTGGTCCCCGCGGATTTGTTGAACCTCAACACCGATTGCTGCGAGGATGAACTCCACTCACCTTCCGCCGGTCCGGTGAAGCAGCCGACGCGGCGGAGCCCAAGCTGTACAAGCTTGTTGATGTCCTCCGGCGAGCGCGCAGGTTGGCTTGTAGCCGGCGTCAGTGCGGCGACGTTCTGCTGGCTGTTGGCGGGACGCTGCCGGTCGACCGCTTTTTGGTCGTCCGGGTTCGCGGCTGCCTTTTCCGCCGCAGCTTCCGCTTCCTTGCGCCGTTGCTCAGCTGCTGCGGCCTTCGCCTCTACGATCTGCTTGGAATTTTCAGCTGCAATCCGGGCGTCCTCGGCAACCTTGGCAGCGGCCGTGGCCTTGTCTTGCTCAGCTTGCCTTGCCCGGTCGGCCGCGAGGCGAGCCTTTTCCTGTTCGGCGAGACGGGCTCTTTCCGCAGCCTTTACTCGTGTCTCTTCAGCCGCCACTCGATCCAATTGTCCCCGGGCGAGGCTGGCATAAAAGCCGTCCGGATACTGAGTCAGGAACGCAGTCCAGACTTCTCGCGTTCCGACCTGGCGCGCCAGCTCGTAGTCGCGCCGAACGGCATCTTGCGTGGGCTGCTGCGAGGTTGCCGCGGACTTCGTCGGGACCAGGGAAACGTCTTCGCCACCTAGTGATCCGTAGACGTAGGGCTCCTGCTTGTAGCCGGTGTTCTTCAGGACGTCGTCGCGTACGAATCCAAATGCCTTGCGCAGGTCGAGGCCAGGAGTTGGCAGTCGCTCGACTATAGCCGCCGCAAACGGGCTATTCCTGGACCCGCCATCCGAGGCGGTCGACCCGGCCTTGGCTGCAAAGGCGATCATGGTGTTCGGGCTGGTCGGCTCGACCTTGGCTAGGCCACGCCCGATTGCGCGCGCCGCAACGGTCCGCTTCATAGATTTCGCGAATGGATTGTCCCGACAGGCGTCCAGGATAACGAGCCGCAGCTGTTTGGCAGGCTCGACAGCGAACAGAGCGCGGTCGAGCGCTACCGTCTCGTCTAGAACGTCGCTGTCCGTTTCCAGCGTCGCGTCGGTGGGAATAAGGTAGTTGGTTCCGTCCAACTCAATGCCGTGACCGGCATAGTAGATGACTGCAACATCCGCATCTCGCGTTCGGCCGCCGAAGTCACGCAGAGCTTTCCGCATCTCCGTGGCGTTGAGATCGGCCTTGATATCGATCCAGTCGAACCCGGCCTTCTTGAACATGCCCCCGACTAACGTGGCGTCGTTCGCTGGGTTGGCCAGCCGGGGCACACTTTTATAGGCGGAGTTGCCGATCACTAGCGCGACACGGCGCTCGGCAAGCGCCGATCCGCAGCCGAGCCAAGCCGCAATAAACAGCCAAGCCAATAACCGAAGCGCGCCCACTCGCAGCCCCAAATCACACTGCGAGCAGAGTATTCGCACCCTGGCGGAAGGCAAGAGGCTTGTCTGTGACGTCGATGACGATCTCCTAGGGCGCGCTCAAAGGCGATATCGGGCTCGGCGGCCGGAGGTCTGCAATGGGTCCAGTATGCGAACAACTCAACGTGAGCAAATCTGGTCCGTCATGCCTCGGTAGCGGACCTCGTGGAGGACTGCCGCCACTTCGCCAATGGGGTGGTCATTAGCGGGCATCGCTGAGCGCTTAGTGTACGTCCGCTTTAAACAACTCGTCGGCCCTCGCGACCAAATGCTGAGGAACAGATAAGGTTGCCGCCAGGATGTAAAAGAGGCGAGTATAGTTTGGTTTCGACGCCGCCGCGGCTGGAGAGCACGACAATGGGAATTGTCGCACTTCTGAGTCCGGGGTAATTTCCCACAGCCACGATCTGGTCGACATTCTGCCGCACGAGATCGGCAGCCATCTCGGGCAGAAGTTCCGAATGTCCTTTTGCCTCCCGCCATTCGATGGCAAGATTGTTGCCCTCCGAATAGCCGCGATCACTTAATTCGCGAACGAAGCCGTTTACCCAAGGATAGCTGCTCAAATTAGCCGTCAGATATCCAATTCGGTAAATCTTTCTAGATTGCTCCGCTTGAGCCGCCAGCGGCCACACCGCAGCGCCGCCGAAGGCCGTTATGAACTCGCGCCGCTTCATGTCTGATGCCTCCGCAAAGCCTAGAGACAACCTATCACTCGCCTCAAACTAACACACTGGAACCGGCTGGCTATGACCTCTGCCACAGAATCTCGAGTAGGCGTGCCAGCCGCGCGATGTCCGGTCCGGGTCGCGATGCGAAGAACTCAACCTGAGCAAATCTTGTCCGCCCGGCCTCAACGAGCGGACCTCTTTGAGCGATGCTGCCACTTCGCCGAAGGGCCACAAGCGGGAATGCCGCGGCGCGGGCTTCACCGCGCAAGGAGGGGTGACGTCCCCTTCCCTTCAGGGGCGCGTCATGCCTTTGAAGTGTCGCCGCTTGGTGTGCTCGCGCTCTCCTGGCGCTCCAGCGTCGCAAGAAGGTCGAAGCTGGCTCGCCAGCGCTAGATAGGCATTGGAAATACCGCAAAGCACATTGGCGAAGCGCGCGATCTCTCGCTTTTGGCGCGTTCTCGATATTCTTCAGCGAATGCCCGGCATTCCTCGGCCTTGAGCATCAGTGTTGGCTCGCCCTGTTCAACGCTGCAGGACCTCAAAAAGGACTGCAGCGGACGTTCGGAGCACCCCACGGCCCGCTGCGTCTCTAACCTCGATCTTTGTCATCGAACTTTTGAGGACGTTCGGTTTGTGGAGGATGGCCTCGCCCAAAGCGACCAAGGCTTGTCTTGCTGCAGCGGTCATATCGGGCCTTCGTCGTCGATGATGATCCCGCCATCATGGTGAACGTCGAAGTAAAAACGTGGCATGGCGTTCAAATCGGCGCCCTGCCGGATAGTTCCTAGCTTTGCGGTGGCGCGCCGCTCAGGTCTAGCGTGGCGGTCCGCTGCCAGTTTTCTCGTTGCGCGATCGCCTCCGCCCGGTCCAAAAGGGTGCGCAGCGCGCGGGCTTGGTCGCGCAATCTGCGGCTGTCCAGATCCTCGAGGGTGTGCAACATGCGAGGCGAGAGCACATCGGTGCGCGTCGCGAGGATACCCGGCAACTCTGACCTCAGGGAGCTCAGGCCTTGCCGCACGGCGATGCCCCGCTCCAGCAGGAACGCACGAATCTGATTGATGACGCCGGTGCGCTGACCAACTAATCGCTCGCGCACGCGGTGCAGCACCTGCAGGTCGAGCTGGTCGGCGGTCTTGGTTGCGACGAACTTCATGGTCGGGCGTTGGACCGCTTCGGCGATGGCTTCCGCATCTCGGAAGTCATTCTTCTGTCCGTTCGAATAGGGGCGCACGTATTTCGCCGGCATCAAGCGGGCGTCGTGGCCAAGCATTTGCAGCTTGCGACTGAGAACGTGCTGTTGCTCGGGCCACCGGAAGCGTGTGTGTTTCGGCACGGAATAAGGACCCCGTTTTTTAAGTTTTCGGCATTCAATCGGGGCTCTGACGCATATTCGATGATCGTGTTTGTTTTTATGGCGCGCCAATCAGCCTAGCCTGAAGGAGATCGAGCTTAGCGCGCCCGTACATCTGCCGATTGATCAGCTTGAGCTTGGTGATCTGAGCTTCCACTTGGCCATTGGACCACGGTTGCGTGATAGCCGCGTGCACCGCGCCCTTGTCGTTGGCGATGCCATTCGCGAATGAGCCAATGAGGCTCCGTTTGGATTCGTCTATCCAGGTTCGAGCTCGATCTCGGCCCTCTTTCGGATCATCGCGTGGAAGCGGCCAACGAGAGCGTTGGCATCGGCCAGCATAGGGACGCTTTGTTCAATAGCGGAAACCGTGAGGGTCTCGGCCTTGGTTAGGTGGTCCCGCTTCATCGTCATCAACTGCGCTATCGTCCGGGCGGCGGGACCCTCTGCAATTTGACGGCTGATAATCTCGGCGCGCCGCCGTCGCGTGGCCCATTCCGCCACCACGCGCAGCGATCCCTTAAAGCCTTGCCCTCTCAAACGCCGCCAGAGTTCGGCACCGTTACGACAGCCGCTTTACCACTGTGCGTCCAGGAACGGCAGGTGCCCATCCAGGGTGCTTTGACGGGTGCGGAAGATACCGTACCGCCGCCGCGACTAATTTGGCGAACCAGATTGCGACTATGCCTGTGCGGCGGACGATCTCCTTAAGTGGCACACCGTCCCTGACAAGAGCCGCGATTGCGGCATGGCTGTCCTGGCGCCGCAGGTCTTAACCGCGCGCCGGCCGCGGGGTGACCGCATTGCTGAGTTCAAATTCAGCCGCCGTGGCGTGTCGGCGAAGGCAAGCTGCGATCTCCTCGGTGCGTTCGGGCGAGCGGCGTCGCGCTGTTGGCGTTATCGTAAGTGCGCCACGAGCTACGCCACCAGGAGACCGGATGGTCACGGAGACGGGGCTTGCGCCAGGAATGAGGGACAGCGCGCGGCTTGCAAAGCCTTTCGATCGCGCCATTGCGACCTCCTGTAAGATCCCTTCCGTCGAGAAACCGTAGCGAGAGAAACGCGATCGATTTTTGGCGAGCACTTCGCGCGCCGCTCCGGCGGGCATGCTGGATAGGATCGCAATTCCGGCGTTGGAAACGCCAAGGGGGCGGCGTTCGCCTACATCCCAAGATAGCGCCTGGATAGGGGCGGTTCCCAGCTGTCTTGCGACGCAGACCGTTTCAAGTCCGACACAGCGCGTGAAAAAGCCGGTGTCACCGAGTTCACTGACCGCACTCCGCAGATGAGGACTAACGATATCGAGGAGGGGATCGCGTGATCGCCGCGACAGGGCCAGCAATGGTATCTGTTCGCCGATGACGTATCGCTGAGAGCCCTTTCGCCTCTCAACGGTGTCTTCCGCCATCAAGACACTTAGGATCCGATGTGTCGTGGGCCGAGTGAGCTCCGCCTGCTTGGAAATTTCGCTGAGTCTCAGGCCTGCCTCGCGGGCCGTGGCCAGGATTCGCAACACAGCCAATGCTCTTTGAATACTTTGCGTTCCGCCAGGCCTATCGACCAGTGGGGCGCCGGTGGGATCGCGACTGCCACGGGATTTCATGGGACGCCTGACGATATCGCTCCGCCCTCAGGGGCAGACGTTATCGTGGCACAGCTGCTCGGCAGTGTCCACGATGTGGAACTAGTCTGCGCTTTTCGATTGCGTCGCGGCGGGTTGCGCTACACTCTCCGCGAAAAACTCGGCTTCGGGTGCATAGACTGACACCCTGATCTTTTGAACAGTTGAGTATCTCGCCGAAACCGAAACAAAGCGTACAAGGGGAAAAGCCATGAACCGGCACAACCTACTAAGTACATTTGCGGGAGTTGCGATTGGGCTTGTATCGCTCGGCGTTACGGTGGGAGCTGCCGCCAAAGACCCTGAAGTTAGGCTCCTATCCGCCTCTGCCTTGCATCCCGCAATTGAAGCTCTAGTACCAGATTTTGAAAAATCCTCAGGGTACAAGGTAACGGTCGACTACGGGACCGCAGGTGCTGTGGCGGAGCGTGTTCTAAAGGGTGAGGCTGCCGACCTAATCTTGAGTTCAGTTCAAGCAATTGACCGGCTTGAGATGCAGGGCAAAGTCGTGGCGGGGAACCGCGTCGTTGTCGCAAAGGTCGGTGTTGGCGCGTTTGTGCGCAAGGGTGCCGCGAAGCCCGATATCAGTTCGGCCGACGCTTTTAAACGCGCCATGCTGGCAGCAAGATCGATCGCTTATCCCGATCCATCAGGCGGAGGTGCCAGTGGCATCTACGTGGCAAACTTACTTGAACGAATGGGGATCGCTGGGGAGATGAAATCCAAAACAAGGCTGTCAACGCTTGGAACACTTTATTCCAGCGTGGCCATCGGCGAGGTCGAGATAGGCTTCAATCAAGTCAGCGAAATTCTCGCACAGCCCACTATCGAACTCATTGCCCCGTTGCCGTCAGATATACAGAATTACACCCAGTTCGCTCCGGGGATCATTATCGGTAGCAATCAGGGCGATGCTGCAAAAGCGCTGGTCGCCTTCCTATCCTCGCCTGGCAGCCGGACCGTTCTGAAGGCCAAGGGTTTCGAATAGTGTCGTGAAGTTAGAAAGATGCACTTCTGTCGTGATAATTTGCAGCTCGAACCAGTCCAAGGCGGTGGCTCGTCTCGATTGACGATAAGGTCTACCGAGCCGCACCCTTGAGGATGGCCATCAGAAGCCTCCTATCGAGGCTGCTCAGCATGAACAGTAGCGATGCCAGGAGCCGTGGACATCCTGAGATAGATCATCATGCGCCATGGACAACCCGACAACCCAGTCAGGCGGACATCACGTGCGCCTACTATTAGCAGCAGATTTATGAGTACGCACCCTAAGCGATAGGCGCTGTCTCTCCCCAGGCGCAACCTGTGCCTTGGCCTCGGCTTAGTCCTACAGCCTGCCTACGAGACCCCTAATCATAATCGCTTCCCACGCAGGGCGCGGGTATCGCGATCAGCTTGTCTTTCTTCTCAATCAGCCCAAAGCGGAACTACTCATCAAAAGCGATACCGAGTTGGCTATCCCCCCTCCAAACAATGTGGCAGTTCTTTGCGATTTCCTCCGAAGCTATTGAAAGCAAGAATTTTTCTGGGAACCAAAGGGGACTGCGGACCACGATCCGGGCGCCCTGACTTGAAGTTGAAAACAAAAAGGCCCCTCGAAATAGTGAATACCGCCTTGCGAAGTAATGTCCGAGTTCAGCTACGGCATGAAGCCGAACTTAGTAAACGGCCGAGCGTCCCTGCTCTGACCAAAGATTGAAATTGACCTTGTTCTGCCATTGCGAGCGCGCCAACGACTTCAATTTCCCAAATGAAGGGCCAGCTCTGGTTTTGCGGTCGCAATGACTCGGCCGGCGATATCTACCCGGCCGCCTTCCCGCCAATACGCGGAGCCATTTTATAATCCAGCCTATCCCCTCACTATCGGAACGCCTAGCTCAATTGGCAAGCGCCGCTCGCAGTCGGTCAGAATCAGCACCGCCAGGCCCTCAACGAGAAGCTTTATCAAAGGCGGCGCGACTGAGTGAGAACGCCTTGCACATTCAGAAATGGCTGAGTTCACCAAGGTTGCGTGCCCCTAATTAAAGCAGCCTGCGGCAGAGCAGCGCCATGTAACGATGGGCGATCAGGCCCTGACGTTAGTTCGTGAAGGACACCGCCACAGACAAATACATCCATCGGGAAACTTGGCGCTCTTTGAAAAGCGGTTTGCAGAGGCCAAGGATGAAGCAGGCGCCAAATAGTGGCCAAGCTTCTGGACGAGGAAGAGGCCAAAGACTTGCCGCTCAAGGCGGAGTAAGGCCGCCTCAGTTGTCGTCCTCTTTTATTTGTCTAAGCGGTCCATGTCGCCTAGTGGCCCATCGCGTCTGCTAATGCGGTGCAGCTACATGTCTGTTCATAGGGGCCGCCGGGAAGTTTGCAGCCGAGCGTTAGTTCGACAATTTTGACCCAACGTATGGTCAGGCCGTGCATTGCAAGTGGTTTTGCCTAGCTGGCGGTCAGGGGTCTTGCATCAATGTATCCGTCCTCTCATGACCGATGGATTGCACTGCTTGGCCGTCAGCCGTAGGCTACCCGGTGATCCAGACCGGCGGGAAGGCGGCCCCCGCACGCCGAGGGCCTGCTGGCAATTGCTGTTCCGTTGCGTGATGGCCGACGCGTGATAGGGGCTATCAATATGCTTTGGCTGCGCACCGCACAATCGAAGCATTCGCGGCCCGGTATCTTCCTGATCTTGAAGCCGCAGCGACGGAGATCGTCACTATCTGCATAAAACGCGACATTGACGAAGAACACACGTTTATCGCTAGGGGTGCCTCGTCTGCCCGAGCTCCAAAGCGATGATGGCTATAGCGTCCGGCAATTCGGTAGTTGAGGGCAGATTGGACGTGGCGGAGACACGACCGATTGGACGCGAATGACCCTGGCTGTGTGAAAACGCCGTGCCTGCTATGATTCCGCACTGAATCGGCGGGGGGCTGGCATGGCTCGTTTCGTTCAAGGAGCTGATCGCGGGCAATCTACTTTGTTGCCGGAATGCCTGGACGACTGGGTTGCAGATGACAATCCGGTTCGCGTGATCGACGCCTTCGTT
>NZ_JADPJC010000134.1:0-1213 GCF_023073215.1 Bradyrhizobium sp. 35 | reverse complement strand
CCAGAAACTCCAGATTGCCGTCCGGCAGGTACCGCGCGAGATCCCCGGTCCGGTACATCCGTGCGCCGACCTCACCACTGAACGGATCGGCCAAGAACCTCTCCGCCGTCAGTTCGGGCCGGTTCAGATAGCCACGCGCGACCCCCGCCCCGCCAATGTAGAGCTCTCCCACCGCTCCCAACGGAACGGGCGCGCCATGACCATCGAGCAGATACACACGCGTGTTCGCAATCGGACGGCCGATGGGGAGCCGCTGCAATGTCTCATCAATCGCGGTAATCTCGCAGACTGTCGCAAAAGTCGTCGTCTCGGTCGGACCGTAGCAATGCAGGAGATGTTGCGGTCGGCTCTGGCTCAAAATCCGTGCGACTGCCGCCACATCAACCGCATCACCGCCAACCAATAGCAACCGCAAACTCGCCGGCACCGGGCCCAAATCAGCAGCGCTCTGGTTGAACAACCCGGCCGTCAAATGCAGGACGCTAATGCGGTGCTGCTGAACCAGGCCGCGCAGCACCCCTGGTTGCAGCGCATCAATGTATGGAATCACGATCAGGCTAGAGCCGTGTAGCAGCGGTGCCCAGACTTCCAGTGTACTGATATCAAACGCGGGGTTGCCCACCCACGCCACACGATCACTCGCATTGAACTGCGCATATCCGTTGTTGATGACCAGTCGGTTCACGGCACGATGAGGAACAACAACCCCCTTCGGAAGGCCGGTCGAGCCGGAGGTGTACATGACGTAGGCGGCAGCCTCGGCGGTCAATGCCAAGCCAGGATCGGTGCTAAGGCCTGCTCCAGTCATGAGCGGCTCAATAGGCAGAACAGGAATCGTCACCTCGACCAGATCATCATCACTGTTGGTGAGCACCAGGCGCGCAGCACAGTCGGCCATCATCCAGCTCTGTCGCGCTGGTGGAAGACTGCGATCGATCGGCACATAAACTCCGCCCGCCTTCAGGATCGCCAGCTGTGCCACCACCAGGACGACGGAGCGATCCAGCATTGTCGCAAGGCGATCCCCGGGCGTGACCCCGAGTGCGATCAGATGATGCGCCAGGCGGTTGGCCCGCGCATTGAGCTCGCCATAGCTCAAGCGTTCGTCCGCACAGACCACCGCCACCGCATCCGGCGTCTTGGCGACCTGCGCCTCGAACAGCTCATGGATGCACCGCTCTGACGGATACGCCGCCGCCGTGCGGTTCAGTTC
>NZ_JADPJC010000044.1:0-92507 GCF_023073215.1 Bradyrhizobium sp. 35 | reverse complement strand
ATCGACGGCCATCCCCATAGCCGCATCGAAGACCTCATGCCGTGGCGATTCCGCAAAACGTCAAGCCAGCCTCAATAGGGTTGCGGCTAAGCGCTTACGATGCTTCAGCCAGCTTGCAAAGGACTCGATGAGGTCCTGGACAATGGGATAAGGCCTGGTTGCGGTGCTCATGCGAAGCTCCATTCGAACGACGGAATTGGAGCGAGATTAGGCACAATGGTGCAGGTGCGCGTTGCGCTGGATCAAATACAGCTCTCGTGTCCCGGACGCGCTGCAGCGTGAAGCGCTGCTCGCAGAGCCGGAGCCATCTCGCCGCATCGCTGGGCCCCGGCTCAGCAACGCACCGCTTCGCGCTGCGCTGCGTCCGGGCGCGAGAGCGCCGCACAGCGGAGAAAATTATGCGAACCGCTCCGCCGCCCACGCATACAGGCTGCCCGGGATCGGCTTCTCACCGCCGCGGCCCTTGGGCGAGATATGCAGGCCGATGATGTCGCGGTCGGTGACGAGGCCGAGATAGCTCGAGGGATCGAAGAACAGTTTTGGCTCGGCATGCACGGCGTAGAACGATTGCTTCGGCAAGGCGCAGTGCAGCTCGCCGGTGCGGCGCGCGAGCGCGGTGAGTGCCGCCGGCCCGAAGATCGCGACGCGGATGTCGGAGAGGCGGTTCGAGCCGCCGCGCAGGCGGCGCATCGCAAACGTGACGCGATGGCGCAGCGACAGCCAGTTCGGCGTCAGCTCCTCCTGCTCCATCAGCTCTTCGAAAGCGGCAACGATGCCGTGTTCAGGTGGAAGGTAAATCACGGAGTTGCCGAGCTGGCGCGGCCGCTCCCACGCGAAATAGGGCTTTGCCGGATCGATCTCGACGGGCCTGAGCAGCAGCACGTCGGCGTCGAGCCAGAGGCCGAGGTCCTTCGCCATCAGCTTCATGCGGAAGAAGTCGCTGAACTGAAGCGTGGTCCAGTCGCGCCAGCTGCCGTCCGGCTGCGGCGGTCGCAATCGTTCGGAGAACGCATGTGGCAGGATAGCTTCGGCATCGGCATTCTCGACGCCTGCGGGCAGGCCGGGAATGGTGTCAAAACTGTAGACCGTGACCTTGTGGCCGGCAGCCAGCTGCGAGCGCAGACAGGTCTGGCGCAAGGCGTCCATCGGGCCGTGCCAGAAGGTGACGATGTCGGGCAGCATGCGCGGAGCTTAGAGCATGATCCGGAAAAGTGTGCAGCGGTTTTCCGACAAGATCATGCTCGAAAGATACGGGATAATCAGAACAAAGAAAAAGCCCCGGCGCTTGTAGCACCGGGGCTTGAACAAAAACTTGAGATCAGGCCCAGGCGCGTTCGCGCTTTAGCTTGTCCTCATAGGTGTCGATCGAGGCCTTCTTCTCCATCGTCAGGCCGATGTCGTCGAGGCCGTTGATCAGGCAGTGCTTGCGGAACGGGTCGATCTCGAACTTGACCTTGCCGCCGTCGGGACCGCGGATCTCCTGGTTCGGCAGGTCGATCGTCAGCGTCGCGTTGGCGCCGCGCTCGGCGTCGTCGAACAGCTTGTCGAGGTCTTCCTGGGCCACGCGGATCGGCAGAATGCCGTTCTTGAAGCAGTTGTTGTAGAAGATGTCGCCGAACGAGGTCGAGATCACGCAGCGGATGCCGAAGTCGAGCAGCGCCCAGGGCGCGTGCTCGCGGCTCGAGCCGCAGCCGAAATTGTCGCCGGCGACCAGCACCTTCGCGTTGCGATAGGCGGGCTGGTTGAGGACGAAATCGGGGTTCTCGCTGCCGTCGTCCTTGTAGCGCTGCTCGGAGAAGAGCCCCTTGCCAAGGCCGGTGCGCTTGATGGTCTTGAGGTACTGCTTCGGAATGATCATGTCGGTGTCGACATTGATGATCTTCAGCGGCGCCGCGACGCCTTCCAGCGTGGTGAACTTGTCCATGGTTGCGCTTTCCCGGGATGGTCTAGGGAACCGGTATTTATCGCGATCGGGGCGGAAATCCTAGGCCGAATTCGGCAGATCTCGTCTGCCTAACCGGGCTCTCTGCTCAACCCGGCTCTTGAGCCTCGATCGCGGACATATCGTCGTCCGACAGGCCGAAATGATGGCCAATCTCGTGGATCAGGACGTGGCGAACGATATGGCCGAGGCTTTCGTCGTGCTCGGCCCAGTAATCCAGGATCGGCCGGCGGTAGAGCCAGACCATGTTGGGCAGCCGCGCCACGTCGGCAAAACTCTGCTGCGGCAGGCCGACGCCCTGGAACAGGCCGAGCAGGTCGAACTCGCTCTCGCATGCCATCTCGTCCAGGACTTCCTCGGTGGGGAAGTCGTCGACGCGGATGATCACGCCCTCGCACAGCCTACGAAACTCCGCCGGCAGGCGTTCGAACACTTCATGCGCCATCGCTTCCATCTCGGCCAGCGAGGGCGCTTTCAATTCCGTCCACATGGGCTTCTCATAGCGTGGGTTTCGCGGCGATGCATCCGGCTTTATAAGCGCGGCGAGGTTGACGAGCGCCGTCAAAACGGGGAGCGTAGGCCTCGAAGTGGACGTTCAGGTGGGCAGAAAAATGCGAGCGAAAACAGCGCTGACGCTACTGTGCATGGGGTTGTTTTCGCAGTTTTGCGTTGGCGCGGAGGCCCAGACCGCGGCTCCCGGGATCAGGCTGGCCCAAGCGGCCTCGCGAGACGATCTGCCGCCGCCGCGCAAGCGGACCCCGGCGCGCCTGCGCGTCACGCCCTATTACAGTCCGGATGGCGTCTATCCCCGCTACAATCCCGGTCCCGATGCGGTCCGCGAGTGCAACGCCACCTATGTGCAGGAATATCGCCCGAGCGGCACGGTGATCGTGCCGCATATGAGCTGCTACTGGCGCCGGGGCTGATACGAGCGCGATGCCGTCGCGCGCCGATGAAGCGCCATGTTGCAGGCAGAGGCCGTCATGATGAGATGGATCGCGTTGGCCGTCGCTGCCGGACTTGCCGCAGGCCTGCCTCACGCTTTTGCAGCGCATAGGGTGACGAAGCTGCCGGATGCCTCGGCAGGGCGCGCGGCGTTCGACGGAGGGCGACATGTGCGGCCCGACATCATGCATTACGCTCCGCGTCCTGATCCGCATTATTACGCGCGGCCGGTCTTCTACCGCCCCTATCCCTATGCCGTGCCGGCGCCATTCGTGTTCGGCTATGGACCGTGGCGGTGATGCACTAGCCTGCAGGCGCTTCCGCGGAATGCCGTTCATTCATGATGGGTTCACGTCGCTGTCCGTAATTTAATCTCGGGAGCGACCGCCAATGAACACGGATGACGCGAGCCGGGAGCGAGCGTCGCAACTCCGCTGTCCAGATTCAGGGAGAAGTCGATGCTGAGGATATTGGGTCTCAAGGCAAGCCGGATGCGCTTGCTCGGAATTGCGGCCGCCGCGACGCTGATGTTGTCGGCCGGCACGACGCGCCGCGCTGAAGCGATGACACCAGTCAATCCGACCGCGTTGCCTGCGGCGAAGGCCGCAAGTGACGACATGATCCAGGTTCGCCACGGCGGCGGCGGTGGTGGTGGACATGGCGGCGGCTTTCATGGCGGCGGCGGTTTCCACGGTGGAGGCGGCTTCCACGGTGGCGGAGGACAT
This sequence comes from Bradyrhizobium sp. 35, assembly GCF_023073215.1. NCBI lineage: Bacteria > Pseudomonadati > Pseudomonadota > Alphaproteobacteria > Hyphomicrobiales > Nitrobacteraceae > Bradyrhizobium > Bradyrhizobium sp. 35. The sequence goes on along the minus strand of NZ_JADPJC010000044.1, from coordinate 88,895 downwards.
ATCGGTGGCTTCCGCGGCGGTGGTTCCCACGCTGGTGGCTTCCGGGCCGCACCCGCCTTTCATGGCGGCGGCTATCGTTACGGCGGAGTTCGCCACTATGGCGGAGGCGGATTCCATCGCTACGGCATCTATCGTCCCGCCTATTACGGCCATCGCCATTTCCACCGGCGCTACTATGGTGGCTACTATCCCTATTACAGCCATCCGCGCCGCTGCCGGGTCATCTGGACCTATTACGGCCCGCGCCGCGTCTGCCGCTGGCATCGCTGGCACCATCCGTATCGCTATTGGTAAGCACGACCGAAATGAAAAGGGCGCCTCGACGGCGCCCTTGTTCATCCGGTGGCCTAAAGCCAATCCTTCAGTTTCCACGTCGCCGACGTCCAGCGCGTGAGGTTCTCCAGCTTCCATTGCTTGAACATCGCCGGCGGCCAGCGGCTGAGCTTCGAGGCCTCCTCGACCTCGGGCTTGGCGACCATGCGCAGCGGTGCCGCGCGCCGCCGGTGCTGGGGCGTCGCCGCGCTGATCAGATCGACATATTCAGGCTTGCTGGCCATGAGCTGGTGTCCTCGCGAAACGCTCGCGAGGACACAGTGTCGGCGCTGCCGATTAACGGCGGTTTGCCGCAATCACTCAAATTGCAGGGAGCAGCTTACCGCCACTCCCTGATGTCGACGAAGTGACCCGCGATCGCAGCGGCTGCGGCCATCGCCGGCGACACCAGATGGGTGCGGCCCTTGAAGCCCTGGCGGCCCTCGAAGTTGCGGTTCGAGGTCGAGGCGCAGCGCTCTTCCGGAGCCAGCTTGTCGGGGTTCATCGCGAGGCACATCGAGCAACCGGGCTCGCGCCATTCGAAGCCGGCCTTGATGAAGATCTTGTCCAGACCTTCAGCCTCGGCCTGCTCCTTCACGAGGCCGGAGCCCGGCACGACCATGGCGTTGACGCCGCCTGCGACCTGCTTGCCTTCCGCGATCTTGGCGGCGGCGCGCAGATCCTCGATCCGGCCGTTGGTGCAGGAGCCGATGAAGATGCGGTCGAGCTTGATGTCGGTGATCTTCGTCCCCGCGGTCAGGCCCATGTATTTCAGCGCGCGGTGCTTCGACAGGCGCTTGGCCTCGTCCGCGATCTTGTCGGGATCGGGCACGCTGCCGGTGACCGAGATCACGTCTTCAGGGCTCGTGCCCCAGGTCACGATCGGCGGCAGCTTCGCGGCATCGAGCCGCAGCTCGTGGTCGAAATGCGCGCCCTCGTCCGAGCGCAGCTTCTCCCAGTAACGCATCGCCGCGTCCCAGTCGGCGCCCTTCGGTGCCTTCGGGCGGCCGCGCAGGAAGTCGAACGCCTTCTGGTCCGGCGCGACCAGTCCGGCGCGTGCACCGCCTTCGATCGACATGTTGCAGACCGTCATGCGGCCTTCCATGCTGAGCGCACGGATCGCGTCGCCGGCGTATTCGAGCACGTAGCCGGTACCGCCCGCGGTGCCGATCTCGCCGATGATGGCGAGGATGATGTCCTTGCCCGTCACGCCATCCGGCAATTTGCCGTCGACAGTGACGCGCATGTTCTTCGCCTTCTTCTGGATCAGCGTCTGCGTCGCCAGCACATGTTCGACTTCCGACGTGCCGATGCCGTGCGCGAGCGCGCCGAACGCACCATGCGTCGAGGTGTGGCTGTCACCGCAGACGATGGTGGTGCCGGGCAGCGTAAAGCCCTGCTCGGGGCCGATGACATGGACGACGCCCTGACGCTTGTCGAACTCGTCGTAATATTCGATGCCGAATTCCCGGGCGTTGTCGGCCAGTGCCTTGATCTGCTCGATGCTTTCAGGGTCGGGGTTCGGCTTGGTGCGGTCGGTGGTCGGCACGTTGTGGTCGACGACGGCCAGCGTCTTCTCCGGCGCGCGCACCTTGCGTCCGGTGGCGCGCAAGCCTTCGAACGCCTGCGGTGAAGTGACCTCGTGCACCAGATGGCGATCGATATAGAGCAGGCAGGTGCCGTCCTCGGCTTCGTGCACCAGATGGTCGTTCCAGATCTTGTCGTACAATGTGGTCGGCTTGGACATGAGCGTCAGCTCCAGGAATGTTGTGTAGAGCGGGTTGCGCGGATAGCGCGCGGGCAACAAAATCGTCAGCGCAGCTTTTAGGCTGCGCGCGTAAGCTCTGACGTTGCCGAGGTCGCGAAGCGTCCGAAGAACCGGCCAGGCAGCCGCGAGCGATCGTCGATGACGACGCGCTTGACGGGCGAGAGGCTGGTCAAATCTGGAAACATTCCAAGAATATATAGCAGGCCGAACCGGAATCGCGAGGGCTTTGACGCGCACGGCTGACGCAACAAAAAAGCGCGGGGTTGGCCCCGCGCTTTTGGAAACTCGCCTGTAAGCGGAGCTTACTCGTTGACGGCAGCCGGACGGTCCTGCTTCTTCTCGACGATGCGGGCCGACTTGCCGCGAAGGTTGCGGAGATAATAGAGCTTGGCGCGACGCACCTTGCCGCGGCGCACCACCTTGATCGAGTCGATCATCGGCGACATCACCGGGAACACGCGCTCCACGCCTTCGCCGTACGAAATCTTACGCACCGTGAAGCTCTCGTTGAGACCGCCGCCGGAACGGCCGATGCAAACGCCTTCATAGGCCTGCACGCGGGTGCGGTCGCCTTCGACGACCTTCACGTTGACGATCACGGTATCGCCGGGGCCGAATTCCGGAATCTCCTTGTTGGCGGAGAGCTTGTCGAATTGCTCTTTTTCGAGCTGTTGGATCAGGTTCATGGGTAAATCTCCATCGGCGCGCCCAGCCTTGGAAAACGGGGGCTGCGCGAAATTCGTTTATCCAGCCATTGCGGATGTGGCCGCTGCTATAAGGCAAGCCGGAGCGTTTGTCACCCGTCTGTCTTGTTTTTTGGCGTTTTTTGGCGTCCGCCCCGATTCGGGACTTTGCTCGGGATCCGGGCCCACAAATCCGGTCGCCGGGCCGCGGTCAGGGCCTCGGATTCCTCCCGCCGCCAGCTGGCGACCTTGGCATGGTCACCGGAGGTCAGGATCTCCGGAATCGGGGTTCCCTCGAACCGCTGCGGCCGGGTGTATTGGGGGTATTCGAGCAGGCCGTCCGAGAAGCTTTCCTCGGTTCCCGAGGCCTCCTTGCCCATCACGCCCGGAAGCAGCCGAACACAGGCGTCGATCAGGGCCAAGGCCGCGATTTCGCCGCCGGAGAGGACGTAATCCCCAATCGAGACCTCCTCCAGGCCCCGCCCGTCGATCACGCGCTGGTCCACCCCCTCGAACCGCCCGCAGACGATCAGAGGACCCGGGCCCTTGGCGAGTTCGAGAACCCGGGCCTGGGTCAATGGCCGACCCCTCGGGCTCATCAGCAGTTTCGGCCGGTCCGGCCCGATCCCGGCGGCATCGATCGCGGCCGCCAGAACATCGGCCCGAAGCACCATGCCCGGTCCGCCGCCGGCCGGGGTGTCATCGACACTGCGGTGGCGGTCGGTGGCCGAGGCCCGGATGTCCCGCGCCTCCAGCTCCCAGAGCCCGCCAGCCAGCGCCCGGCCGGCCAGGCTCACGCCCAGCGGCCCCGGAAACATCTCCGGAAACAGCGTCAGCACCGTCGCGCGCCAGGGTGAGGGGTTGGTCATCGGATCTCAGTTATTGTCGTCCCGGACAAGCGGAGCGCAGATCCGGGACCCAGAACCACCGCACTTCGTTTGGCGACGGCTGGCGCGATCAGCTTAGCTAAAAATTCTGGCACTGTGGTTATGGGTCTCGGCCTTCGCCGGGACGACCCGGGGAGGGATCCTCGCCCGCGATCTCCTGCGGCAGCGCGATCACGACGCGGCCGCCGGCGATGTCGACCTCCGGCACCACCGCATCGGTGAACGGCAGCAGCATCGTGGTGCCTGTGGGCGGCGCAATCTCGATGATGTCACCGGCGCCGAAATTGTGGATCGCGAGCACGCGGCCGAGCGCATCGCCGGCCATGGTGACGGCGGCGAGCCCGATCAGATCGGTGTGGTAATATTCGCCCTCGTCCGTCGCGGGCAGCTTTTCGCGCGCGACGTAGAGCTCGATGCCGTTGAGGCGCTCGGCCTCATCGCGAGTCGTGACGCCCTTGAACGTTGCAACCAGATGATCCTTGGCCGCGCGCGCCGTTGCGACCTCGAACTGGCGCTTGCCGTCCTTGGACGAAAGCAGACCGTAGCTCCGCACGGCAAACGGATCTTCCGTGAAGGTCCACAGTTTGACCGCGCCGCGCACACCATGCGCGGCGCCGATCCGCGCGACGCAGACCAGCGCCGGCATGATCTGGCCTTAACCCTTCGCGGCGGCTTCGGCCTGCGCCTTGCGCTCCTTGCGCGGCACGGCCTTCTCGGGGTTGTTGCGCACTTCGCGCTTCTTGACGCCGGCGGCGTCGAGGAAGCGCGATACACGGTCCGACGGCTGCGCGCCCTTGGCGAGCCAGGCCTTCACCTTGTCCATGTCGAGCTTCAGCCGGGTCTCGTTGTCCTTCGGCAGCAGCGGGTTGAAATAGCCGAGACGCTCGATGAAGCGGCCATCGCGCGGAAAGCGCGAATCGGCGACGACGACGTGATAGACGGGACGCTTCTTGGTGCCAGCGCGGGCGAGACGGATAACGACGGACATCTAAGTTCTCCTTCAAAGTACGTTTTGTTCGGTTGATTGGTATTCCGCGTTGCGCGAGACCGCTGCGATCTCCCGCGACGAATTCCTCATTTCTTCTTGCCAGGGAAACCGCCGAGACCCGGCAGCATCGGCTTGCCGCTCAGCCCGGTCAGGCCCGGAACGTTCGGCAGACCCTGGCGCAGCCCGGCAGGTAGATCCTTCGGCAGGCTGGGCAGACCCTGTCCGCCGCCACCCTGCATCTTCTCCTGCAGCGCCTTCATCTCTTCCGGCGAAGGCGGCTTCATGCCGCCGCCAAAGCCCATCGCCTGCGCTATGCCCGCGAGCGGACCGCGCTTGCCGGAGCCCATGGCCTTCATCATATCGGCCATGTTCCGGTGCATCTTGAGCAGCTTGTTGACCTGCTCGACGCTCTGGCCGGAACCTGCGGCGATGCGCTTCTTGCGGCTGGCCTTGAGCAAATCGGGATGACGGCGCTCGTCGCGCGTCATCGAATCAATCACCGCGACCTGGCGCTTCAAAATCTTGTCGTCGATGCCGGCGGCCGCGATCTGGTTCTTCATCTTGGCGATGCCGGGCATCATGCCCATCAGGCCGCTGATGCCGCCCATATTGGCCATCTGCAACAGCTGCTCGCGCATGTCGTTGAGGTCGAACTGACCCTTGCGCATGCGCTCGGCGGTGCGCGCGGCCTTTTCGGCATCGATGTTGGCGGCAGCGCGTTCGACCAGCGAGACCACGTCGCCCATGCCGAGGATGCGGCCGGCGATACGATCAGGATGGAAATCCTCCAGCGCATCGGTCTTTTCGCCGGTGCCGAGCAGCTTGATCGGCTTGCCGGTGACCGCGCGCATCGACAGCGCGGCGCCGCCGCGGCCGTCGCCGTCCACGCGCGTCAGCACGATACCGGTGAGGCCGACGCGCTCGTCGAAGGCGCGAGCGAGATTGACGGCGTCCTGGCCGGTGAGGCTGTCCGCCACCAGCAGCACTTCATGCGGATTGGCGGCGGCTTTGATCGCTGCCGCTTCCGCCATCATCTCTTCGTCGAGCGTGGTACGGCCGGCAGTGTCGAGCAGCACGACGTCGTAGCCGCCGAGCTTGCCGGCCTCGAGCGCGCGCTTCGCGATCTGCGCCGGCTGCTGGCCGGCGACGATCGGCAGCGTCGGAATGTCGAGATCGCGGCCCAGGACGGCCAGCTGCTCCATCGCCGCGGGACGGTAGATGTCGAGCGACGCCATCAGCACCTTGCGCTTGTCGCGCTGGACCATGCGACGGGCGAGCTTTGCGGTGGTGGTGGTCTTGCCGGAGCCTTGCAGACCGACCATCATGATCGGCACCGGCGGCACGGAATTGATGTCGATGGTCTGGCTTTCGGCGCCGAGCGTGTTGATCAGCTCGTCATGGACGATCTTGACCACCATCTGGCCTGGCGTCACCGACTTGACGACGGTGGCGCCGATCGCCTGCTCGCGGACCCGCTCGGTGAAGCTGCGCACCACCTCTAACGCGACGTCGGCTTCCAGCAGTGCGCGGCGCACTTCGCGCATCGCGGCGTCGACGTCCTTTTCGGTCAGCGCACCGCGCCCCGTCAGACGATCGAGAATGCCGCCAAGCCGTTCCGACAGATTGTCGAACAATGCCGTTGTCCTTTTTTCACCTCTCCCCGCAAGCGCGGGGCGAGGGAGCAGAAATCCAAACACCTTCACGCCCGAGGGCGCATCGCGCTGTCGGGCGTTGGCCTCTGGCCTCTGGGACCAGTCGGCGGGTCGAAAAGAAAGCCTTTCCGAGAAGTGCCGGGGTTAAACGCCGCTGACGCCCGAAAGTCAAGGAAAGTTAGGGTGGCCGGGGCTGCTTTGGAAGGCAAAGCCTTGAAAAGATGAACTTTCCGGCGGCGGGTTCCTTTTCCGCAGACCCCGCCCATATAGCGGTGATGTCCTCCCCCTCCGACCATCTTTGAAGCCAGTTCCGTGCCGATCACCCGCCGCCGCCTTTTCGGACTGCTCGCCGGTGCCGGCGCATTGGTCGGCGTGCCCTCCCTTTGGATGTCCCGCATGAAAACCTATGACGGCCCGGTCTCCGACCATTTCGACGGCCTGAACTTCTTCGATCCGGACGGCGTGCCGCCGAAATCGCTTCGTGAGGTCCTGCGCTGGCAATTCGGCGGCAAGCGGCAGCGCGCGACTTGGCCGGATTGGGCGCCGAGCCCCCATGCCGACGCCCCGCCCGACCGCGTCCACGGCGACAAGGTGCGGCTCTCTTTCGTCGGCCACGCCAGCTGGCTGATCCAGACCGGCGGCCTCAATATTCTCGTCGATCCCGTCTGGTCGACGCGGGTCTCGCCCGTCAGCTTCGCCGGGCCGAAACGGCACAACGATCCCGGCATTGCGTTCGACAAGCTGCCGAAGATCGATGTCGTGCTGGTCTCGCACGGCCATTACGATCATCTCGACATGGCGACGCTGTCGCGGCTCGCCAAGAATTTTGCGCCGCGTGTGGTGACCCCGCTCGGCAATGACGTCACGATGCGCAGCACCGATGCGACGATCAAGGTGGAAGCGTTCGACTGGCATGATCGCGTCGAGCTCGGCGGCGGTATCGCCGTGACCCTGGTGCCGACCCGGCACTGGTCGGCGCGCGGCATGTTCGATCGCAACAAGGCGCTGTGGGCGAGTTTCGTGCTGGAGACGCCTGCGGGGAAAATCTACGTCGTCTGCGATTCCGGCTACGGCGATGGCGGGCATTTCCGCCGCGTCGCCGAGAGGCACGGGCCGCTCCGCCTGGCGATCCTCCCGATCGGCGCCTATGAGCCGCGCTGGTTCATGCACGACCAGCACATGAACCCGGAAGACGCGGTGAAGGCGCTCGCGGATTGCGGCGCGCAAGCCGCACTCGGGCATCACCACGGCACGTTTCAGCTGACCGATGAAGCAATCGATGCGCCGGCGAAAGCGCTGGTCGAGGCGCTCGATGCCGCGAAGGTTCCGCAGGAAAGATTTGTGGCGATGAAGCCGGGGCAGGTGGTGGAGATCTAGCTTCGCCGTCGCTTCGAACCCGCTGTCGTCCCGGCCTAGTGCGCAATTGCGGCCGGGACGACAATCGAGTCTGTAGCGGCAGCTGCCCCTACTGCTCTTTCGCCTTGATCGCCCAGCTCACATTCACCGTCACCGCTAGCGTTTCCTCGCCCGGCGCGACCGCGGCCTGCGGTACGGCCATGGGAGCTGCGGCCATGCGTCCCTTGAACAGCGGCATCGGGGCGCCGCCTTCGGAGACGCTGAGCGGTGCACCCAGCGTGACGCCGGTCGCCTTGGCGTAGATCTCCGCTTTGCGGCGGGCGTCTGCGACAGCTTTCTCGCGGGCATCGTCGAGCAGTTTCGAGGCCTGCGTAACCTCGAAGGAGATGTTGCCGATATCATTGGCGCCGGCGCCGACCAGCGTGTCGATGATGGCGGCGACCTTGGTCACGTCGCGGATCTTCACGGTGACGCGGTTTGAGGCGCGGAAGCCGACCACGGGCGAGGCGCCGGTGGATTTGTTCTGGCCGTATTGCGGCTGCAGCGACAGCCGCGAGGTCTGGTAGTCCTTCTCGTCAATGCCTGCGCCCTTCAGCGCCAGCAGCACCTTGCCCATCGCGGCGTTGTTGGCGTCGGAGGCTTCCTTCGCAGACTTGGCGTCGTTGGCGACGCCGGCGTCGATCTGCGCCAGATCAGGCGCGGCGGAGATCGTGGCTTCGCCGCTCACCGAAATCGCGGACGGAAAATCGTCGGCGAGCGCAGGCGTTGCCAGCATCGTGGCGGCAAAGGACGCAACAAGGGAGGTCAAAAGGATGGCAGGCTTTTTCATCGGTTTCACTTCAGCGGCACGAAAACATTGATCACGAGCTTGTCCTCCGCCGTCTTCAGGGGATCGGTGAGGTATTCCTCGATGAAGGTGTCCTTGGCTTCCAGCTTCTTGTCGTCGAGATGATTGGTGATCGCCTCATAGGTGTTGTCCATGTTGTCGTAGGAGCCGCGATGAACGAATTTCAGCGCCTTGCCCTCCGGCGATTTGCCGACGCTCATGTCCTTGGGCAGGTTCTTCGGGGCCTGCTCGACCGGGATCTCGGCTAGGAAGGTGAAGCCGGTGTCGTCGGTCGAGGTGTAGACGATCATCGAATTGCCGGCGTGCTTGATGCCCTGCTTGTCCAGCAGCGTGTTCAGCGCCTTGAAGGCGTCAATCAGCGTGTCGAAGGCCGAGTCCCAATTGGCAGTGCCCTTGACCATCAAAACCTTCTTGGACTCGAGCGTGGTCTCCTGGCCGAAAGGATCGGCCGTCTGCACGGGAGCCGGCGTCGCGGCGGCAGCCGGGGGCGGAGTGGCCGGGCTGGGTGACGCACTGGCGGCTGGCGAGGGCGAGGTTGCAGGGGACGTTGCAGGGCTTGGCGTGGCGCTGGCCGCCGGCGAGGGCGTGGCGACGGGGGCAGCGCTCGCGGCCGGGGCGGGCGAAGCCGACGGGGCCGGCGAGGGGCTCGCTGATGCGGCCGGTGCCGGGCTCGGCGTTTGGGCCAGCGTGGCGGACAGACTAAACGACAAGGCCGCTGCCGGGATCAGCGCGGCCAAAACGAGACGACGAAACCTGAACATTTTTATTCTCCCCAATAGCTTATCCGCCAAGGCCTTACGTCCCCGAAGCCTTAGCCCGGCCGCATGTCCCGGATCGCGCGAATTGCGCCGTTCTAACACGCGAGCGCCGAATTCGTCCCATGACAGATGCGTCATGGCAGCGTCCTGGCTCTTGTCGGCAAATCACTGGCCAAGAGGGCCAAGGATCGCCATATAAGGCAGGCGAAATTCGGGAATTTTCATGAGCGCGCTGGCCAACCACGCATTTGCCAAGATGAACGGCATCGGCAACGAGATCGTCGTTGTCGACATGCGCGATTCCACCTCAAAGGTCACCCCGGACGATGCCCGCGCGGTGGCATCGCCGCGAGGCGGCGTGCCCTACGACCAACTCATGGTGCTGCAGAAGCCGCGCTTCGACGGCACCGAAGCGTTCATCAGCATCTACAACAGAGACGGCTCCGAGGCCGGCGCCTGCGGCAACGGCATGCGCTGCGTCGTGCGGCGCATCTTCGAAAAGACCGGCCAGAGCACGGCAACGTTCGAGACGGCCGCGGGCCTGCTCAATGCCTGGCAGGGTCCGGCGCCGGATCTTTATACGGTGGACATGGGCGCGCCGAAGTTCGGCTGGCAGGACATTCCGCTCGACCAGGAATTTCGTGACACCCGCTACATCGAATTGCAGATCGGCCCGATCGACAATCCGATCCTGCATTCGCCCTCGGTGGTCAGCATGGGCAATCCGCATGCGATCTTCTGGGTCGATGACGTCAACGCCTACGACCTCGAGCGTTTCGGTCCGCTGCTGGAGAACCATCCGATCTTCCCGGAGCGCGCCAACATCACGCTAGCCCATATCGTCGATCCCCAGCACATCACGATCCGCACCTGGGAGCGCGGCGCCGGCCTGACCAGGGCCTGCGGCTCGGCCGCATGTGCCACGGCGGTCGCGGCGGCGCGGCTGAAGCGCGCCGAGCGCAATGTCGAGATCACGCTGCCCGGCGGCAAGCTCGGGATCGAATGGCGCGAGCGCGACGATCACGTGCTGATGACGGGCACGGCGACCTTCGAATATGAAGGCCGTTTCGATCCGGCGCTGTTCGCGCCGGTCGGGTGATGAGCGTCGACATCGTCACCTTCGGATGCCGCCTCAATGCTTTCGAGGCCGAGGTGATCCGCCGCGAGGCCGAGGGCGCGGGCCTTTCAGATGCCATCGTCATCAACAGCTGCGCCGTCACCAACGAAGCGGTGGCGCAGGCGAGGCAGTCGATCCGCAAATTGAAGCGCGAGCGGCCGGGAGCGCGCATCGTCGTCACCGGTTGCGCGGCGCAGACGCAAAGCGGCATGTTCGCCGAGATGGCCGAGGTCGATCGCGTCGTCGGCAATGACGACAAGATGCGGTCGTCTGCGTGGCGCGAGGCGCGTACGGCGTTCGATCTCGGTACGAGCGAAAAAATCGCCGTCAGCGACATCATGGCGGTGAAGGAGATGGCGCCGCATCTCATCGACGGCTTTGCGAGCGGGCTGCCCCGCGTGTTCGTGCAGGTGCAGAACGGCTGCGACCATCGCTGCACCTTTTGCATCATTCCGTTCGGGCGCGGCAATTCGCGCTCGGTGCCGATGGGCGCCGTGGTCGATCAGGTCCGGGCATTGGCCGAGCGCGGCCATGCCGAGATCGTGCTGACGGGCGTCGACCTCACCAGCTACGGCACTGACCTGCCGGGCACGCCCAAGCTCGGCATGCTGACGAAGCAGATTTTGCGGCATGTGCCGGAGCTGAGGCGCCTGCGCATCTCCTCTATCGATTCGATCGAGGCGGACAGCGATCTGTTGGATGCAATTGCTGAGGATTCGCGGCTGATGCCGCATCTGCACCTGTCGCTGCAGTCCGGCGACGACATGATCTTGAAGCGCATGAAGCGGCGGCATACGCGCGGCGACGCCATCGCGTTCTGCGACCAGGTCCGCCGGCTGCGCCCGGATATCGCGCTGGGGGCCGACATCATCGCGGGCTTTCCGACCGAGACCGAGGAGATGTTCTCGCGCTCGCTCGATCTGGTCGAGCAATGCGGCCTGACGTTCCTCCACGTCTTCCCCTATTCGCCGCGTCCCGGCACGCCGGCCGCGCGGATGCCACAGGTGGCGGGCGGTGCAATCAGAGAGCGTGCGAAGAGGCTGCGCTCGGCCGGTGAGACCGCGCTCCTGCAGCGGCTGCAAGCCGAGATAGGCGCCACGCGTGAGGTGCTGATCGAGAGCGACGGTCAGGGACGGACGGAGCATTATCTGCCGGTGGCGATTGCGGGCGAGCGTGTGGGGAGTGTGGTGTCGCTGCGGATTGCCGGTCGCGATGGCGCGCGGCTGACGGTGTGATGCTTCCTTCCCTTCTCCCCTTGTGGGAGAAGGTGGCGCGAAGCGCCGGATGAGGGGTTGCTTCCGCGTACTCAACTCAATGTGGACTCGCGGAGAGAGACCCCTCACCCGTCTCGCCGCTGCGCGGCGAGCCACCCTCTCCCACAAGGGGAGAGGGAAAAACTACAACGCCCGCACCTGCCAGAAGCGCAGCGTCCGCCGCGCATTCTCCGGGGTCATGCGCGCGTAATGGCTTTGAGCCCTTGCGATATCGGCCGGCTTCATCGCGCCGCTCGCAAAGCGGCTTTCGAGCACGGCGGCGGTGGTTTCCCAGCTGAGCTGCGCTGCCTTGCACGGCACCAGCAGGCCGTCCTCGCGCAGGCTTTGCATCAGCGGGCGGATGACTTCGACAGTCGATCCCGACAATGCCGCCAATGCGGCCACCGCTTCTTCATAACGGCGCTGTGTTGCGAAGCCGAGCAGCGTCGCTTCGCTGAGCTGGCCGGTCGCCCTGAGACCTGCGACGGCGCGCTTGGCGCCTTCGAAATCGCGGACACCCGACATCTCGCGCTCGACACCGACGGTGACTGCGGCGATCGCGCTCTGGATCTCCTCGAACAGATGCGGCGGCGCGCGCGACAACAGGCGGGTCCGCACGGCCTCGCTCGCCGAGCGCAGCAATTGACGGCGCAGGTCTGACGGCAAATCGACGCGGACGCCGACGCTGACAGCGAGCTCGGGATCGGCCTCCGCCTGTCCGACGATGACGGCAAATCCGCTTCCGGAGACGCGCGCGCCGGGATTGGCGGCGAGCCGCCGGCTGACGCTGGGATAACGTCGCGCCAGCAATGCATCGGTGACGATCTCCTTCAGCCACCAGCGTCCGGCGACCGCGAGCAGATGCGGCTCGCCCTTGGATGATGCGATCTGCACCAGCGCGCCGTCGTCGAGGCGCGCGGATTCCTGCAGCACGGGACCAGCGATGCGGATTTCGTCATTGTTGGCGAGGCGGCGAATGACCGATGGCGGCGCCTGCGCGATCGGCGCGAGCTGCGCGCTGATCTCGGCGAGCGCTACGCGCGCGCCCATGTCGGCGATGGCGCGGAGCTCGATGGTGCCGATCAGGCGATCGAGCACGTCGTCAAACAGTGCGATCTGCTCGTCGTCGAAACTGCCGGCGGAGGACAGGAACAGGTCGGTGACGCGGCGGGCTGTTGCCAGGCCCTTTTCCGCCGAGCCAGTCCGAAGCGCGGACTCGACCTCGTCGATGATCGATAACTCGGCCGTGGACATGACGCGCAGCTCGTCCTGAGCAGATTGACGGAAGCTTGTTCTAAGCAACCGCTATCATTAGAGACGAGCACTGAACGTTTCGTAAACTATAGGGGGCGCTGCGCGGCCTCCTCACCATGAGGGGCGAGCAGTCGGGCTACTCCCCGTTCCACCCGCAGGCGCGGAGCCGCTCGTGCATGTGGGGCGGGGCAGGCGCCACCACGCGGACCGGCTCCTTGTTGCGGGAGATCGGTACCACGATCTCGCGGGAATGCAGGTGCAGCTTCGGCTCGCCGAAGCGCGGGCCGTTGCCGTAAATGTTGTCGCCGAAGATCGGCCAGCCGGTCGCCGACGAATGCACCCGCAATTGATGGGTCCGCCCGGTCACCGGTTCCATGGCGAGCCAGGTCAGGCCATCGCCCCGGCCCATCACCTTCCAGTTGGTGATGGCCTTCTGGCCCTCGGGATCGGGCTTCTGCCACCAGCCTCGCTCGGCGTTCAGCCGTCCGAGCGGCATGTCGATGGTGCCTTCGTCCTCGGTGGGGCCGCTCTCGACGATGGTCCAGTAGGTCTTGCCGATCTTGCCATGCTTGAACAGCAGGCCGAGCGACGCCGTCGCCTTGCGATGGCGGCCGAGCACGAGGCAACCCGAGGTGTCCTTGTCCAGCCGGTGGGCCAGCACCGGCGGCCGCGGCAGGCCGAAACGAAGCGCCTCGAAGGAGGTTTCCAGATTGGCACCGCCCTTGGGTCCGCGATGCACCGGCAGGCCGGCCGGCTTGTCGATGACCAGCATCAATCCGTCGCGATGGAGCACGCGCGCCAGGATTTCGTCGGCCGTCAATTCGGGAACATCGAGCAATTGCAGGACTTTCGGTCAAGACTTTCGTTTGCGAGCCGGAACGGCTAACACACCGCCACCATGAACGATACCACCCCCGAGACCCCCAAGCTGAGCTGGTGGCGCCGCCTGTCCGACGGGCTGAAGCGCACCTCGTCCTCGCTCGGGACCGCGGTCGCCGACCTCGTCACCAAGCGCAAGCTCGACCGCGCCATGCTCGACGATATCGAGGACGTGCTGCTGCGCGCCGACCTCGGCACCTCGGTCGCGGTGCGGATCGCGGATGCGGTTGGCACGGGACGCTACGACAAGGCGATCTCGGCGGACGAGGTCAAGGACGTCGTCGCGACCGAGGTCGAGAAGGTGCTGGCGGCGGTGGCGAAGCCGCTCGAGATCGACGCCGGCAAGAAGCCGTTCGTCATCCTCGTGGTCGGCGTCAACGGCTCCGGCAAGACCACCACCATCGGAAAACTCTCGCAAAAATTCGCGTCCGAAGGCCGCAAGGTGATGCTGGCCGCCGGCGACACCTTTCGCGCGGCGGCGATCGAACAGCTCAAGGTCTGGGGCGAGCGCACCAGGACGCCCGTCATATCAGGCGCGCAAGGCTCGGATTCGGCGAGCCTCGCCTTCAACGCGCTGACGGCGGCGAAGGAGCAGGCCGTCGACCTGCTCCTGATCGACACCGCCGGGCGGCTTCAGAACAAGGCCGAGCTGATGAACGAGCTCGAAAAGGTCGTGCGCGTCATCCGCAAGGTGGACGCGACTGCACCGCATGCGGTGCTGCTTGTGCTGGACGCCACTGTCGGCCAGAACGCGCTGTCGCAGGTCGAGGCCTTCCATCGCACCGCAGGGGTCACCGGTCTCGTGATGACGAAGCTCGACGGCACCGCCCGCGGCGGCATTCTGGTGGCGCTCGCGGAGAAATTCAAACTGCCGGTGCATTTCATCGGCGTCGGCGAAGGCGTCGACGATCTCGCGCCGTTCACCGCGCGTGATTTCGCCCGCGCCATTGCCGGAATCGAAAGCTGAAGAATGGACAAGACCCAGCCGCATCCGCTGTTCAAGCTTGCGACCGAGCTCGGCCCGCTGCTCGTGTTCTTCTTCGTCAATGCGAAGTTCAATCTGTTCGCAGCGACCGGCGCCTTCATGGTCGCGATCGTCGCGGCGATGATCGCCTCCTATGTGGTGACGCGCCACATTCCGATCATGGCGATCGTGACGGGCGTCATCGTGCTGGTGTTCGGCACGCTGACCTTGGTGCTCCACGACGAGACCTTCATCAAGCTCAAGCCGACCATCATCTACGCTTTGTTCGCCGCGATCCTCGGCGGCGGCCTGTTGTTCGGCCGCTCCTTCATCGCCGTCATGTTCGACCAGATGTTCAATTTGACGCCGCAGGGCTGGCGCATCCTGACGCTGCGCTGGGCGCTGTTCTTCGCCGGCATGGCGGTGTTGAACGAGATCGTCTGGCGCACCCAGAGCACCGACTTCTGGGTCAACTTCAAGGTGTTCGGCGTCACGCCGATCACCATGATCTTCGCCATCGCCCAGATGCCGCTGACCAAGCGCTATCACCTTGAGCCGGCGTCGCTGGAAGCGAGCGAGGCCGAGGCGGGCGATGTGAGGAAGGGTTGAGCTCTCAACTCATCATTGCCGGTTGCGGCCACACACTCAACTGTCATCGCCGGGGCGATCCAGTATTCCAGAGACGGTTGTGAGATACGGAGAGGCCGCGGCGTACTGGATGCCCCGGTCAAGCCGGGGCATGACAGCGGTGTTTGGGGTTGGGTCCTTCGCTCACACTGACGACAGAGCTAGCTCCCCGCCGCCTTCAACGCGTTCTCCATCTGCGGCAACAGCACCGTCCGCAAATTCTCCGGCGTGATCGGTCCCACCAGCTTGTAGACGATGGTGCCTTCGCGACCGACGACAAAGGTCTCCGGCACGCCATAGACACCCCATTCGATCGAGGCGCGGCCGTTGGCATCGACGCCGACGTGGCCGAACGGGTTGCCGTAGCGCCCCAGGAAGCGCCGCGCATTGTCGGCGGCATCCTTGTAGTTGATACCGACGAGCTGGAAGCGCTTGTCTTTTGCCAATTCGGTCAGCAGCGGCGCCTCGTCGTGGCACGGCACGCACCAGGACGCCCAGACATTGACGAGGCTGACCTTGCCCTTGAACGCGGCGGGATCGAGGCCGGGGATCTGCACATTGTCAGCCTGCAATCCCTCGAGCGGCGGCAGCGTGGTTTGCGGCGCGGGGCGTCCGATCAGCGCAGACGGAATTCGCGAGGGATCGCCGCTGCCGAGCCGGAACCAGAACAGCAGCGCCAAGCCGATGAAGGCGATCAGCGGCAGCACCATCAGGAAGGTGCGGCGCTGCGGCGGAGCGGACGTCGATTGCTCGCTCATGATTGATCTCTCATGCTCGATCTCTCATGGCCGATCCGTCGCGCTACGGCCGGAGCGGCGGGTCACGCCGCTGCGCTCGAGCTCGCGCAGGCGCTGTGTCTGGCTACGATGATCGAGCACGATCCAGCCGATCAGGATCACGACCACAAGGGCGGCCGCGGCATAGGATGTCACGATGAAAGACGCATAGGGACCGAGCGACATGATCATGCAGCCCCAGCTTCTTTTGACGTGCTGCCTTCACGCGAGCCGGTGCCGACTTCTGCAAACGCCACACGGCTCGCCTGCATCATCTGCAGGGACCGCACGCGCCGTCGCAAAATCTCGTTGCGCATCGCAGCCAGATGCAGCGTGACGAACAGCAGGGTAAACGCGACCGCCATCACCAGCAACGGAATCAGGAATGATCTGTCGAGCGACGAGCCGCCCATCCGCATCACCGAGGCCGGCTGGTGCAGCGTGTTCCACCAGTCGACCGAGAACTTGATGATGGGCAGGTTGATGGCGCCGACTAGGGTCAGCACGGCGGCGGCGCGCGCCGCGCGGGAGGGCTCGTCGACCGCGCGCCACAGCGCCATCAGGCCGAGATACATCAGGAACAGGATCAGCACCGAGGTCAGCCGCGCGTCCCATTCCCAATAGGTGCCCCACATCGGCCGGCCCCACAGCGAGCCCGTGAGCAGCGCAAGGAAGGTGAAGCTGGCGCCGATCGGGGCGGCCGCTTTGGCGGCGACGTCGGCAAGCGGATGCCGCCACACCAGCGTGCCGAGCGAGGCAATGCTCATCACGCCCCATACGAACATCGACAGCCAGGCATTAGGCACGTGGATGAACATGATCTTTACCGTCGCGCCCTGCTGATAGTCGTCGGGTGCGGTGGCAGACTGATAGAGCCCGATCGCGAGCAGGATGATGGTCGCGGCCGCAAGCCATGGCAGCAGCCGCGCCGTCAGCGCGAGGAACCGTGTGGGGTTGGCGAGGTCGATCAGCGTCATGGTATCCTGATAATCACCGGTAAGCGCTCACGCAATCAGCACGAAAGTCCGCAGCGAAAGTTGATCGGGGTCAAGGTCAGTCCAGCCCATCTCAATCCAGCCCATGCTTCAGGCTCGCCGCAGCCGCGAAGGGGCCGATCACGAGACTGACCAGCGACAGCGCGCACAGGATCGAGAACGGCGCGCCGAACGTCATGGGTCCGACGATCGCCGCCTGCGAGGCTGCGACGCCGAAGATCAGCACCGGTATCGACAGCGGCAGCACCAGGACAGCTATCAGCAAGCCGCCACGATGCAGCGTCACCGCCAGCGCCGCACCGACCATCCCGGTAAATGTCAGCGCCGGGGTGCCGGCGAGCAGTGTCAGCGCCACAGCACCGGTTGCGACCATGTCGAGGTTGAGCAGCAGGCCGAGCACGGGGGTTGCGACGATCAGCGGCAGGCCGGCGGCCAGCCAATGCGCCAGCGCTTTCGACGCGCAGGCGAGTTCCAGCGGGGTCCGGCTCATCGTGATCAGGTCGAGCGAGCCGTCCTCGTGGTCGGCCATGAACAGCCGGTCCAGGGTCAGCAGGCTCGCCAGCAGCGCCCCCAGCCACAGGATGGCGGGTCCGAGCCGCGACAGCAGTGCCAGGTCCGGCCCCACAGCAAACGGCATCAGCACCACCACGGTCAGAAAGAACAGCACGCCAATCAACGCCCCGCCCCCGACGCGGAGCGCGATCCGGATATCCCGGCGGATGAGGGCAGACAGGGCGGTCATGCCACTGCTCCCAGAGGTGAGGAGGCAGCGTCGGCCGGTTGCGCCGGGCGAGCTGCGCTCCCTCCCCCCTTGTGGGGGAGGGCGGGGGAGGGGGGTAGCCCCGAGGAAGATGGTTCTTGGGTGCGGGCTGCTAGCAACGGAGCGCCCGCCTGCCGAACGCGAGAACCGAGAGAGTGCGCCGTGTGGCACCCCCCTCCCTGACCCTCCCCCACAAGGGGGGAGGGAACGGAGAGGGCGGAGTTCGGCCGCTTGGAAACCTGAGGGTCGACCCGAATCACGCCGCACCCCCGATCCGCAGCTCCCGCGAATCGATCCCGAGCGGGGCATGGGTGGCGGCGACGATCAGGCCGCCGCGCGCCAAGTGCCCGCGCATCAATCCGGAAAACATGTCCTGTCCCGCGACATCGAGCGCCGTGGTCGGCTCGTCCAACAGCCAGACGGGGCGGCGGACGGTGAGCAGGCGGGCCAGCGACAGCCGGCGGCGCTGGCCGGCGGACAGGAAGGCGGCGGGCAGATCGGCGGCATGGTCGAGCCCGACGGTGGCGAGTCCCTTGCCGGTGTCGAAACGCTCGCCGCCGAGAAAATCGGCCCAGAACGTCAGATTCTCCGCCACGCTCAGGGCTGGCTTCAGGGCGTCGCGATGACCCAGATAGTGGCATTGCTCCGGCAACGTCAGCTCGGCGTCACCCCCGTCCAGCGCGATCGTGCCGCTCGCCGGAATGAGCAGGCCCGCGATCAGCCTCAGCAGCGAGGTCTTGCCCGATCCGTTGCGGCCGACGACCGCCACGGCTTCGCCGGAGCCGGCCTCGAAATCGAGCGCGGAAAACACCTCGCGCCCGCCCCGCACGCAACTGACCCCGCGTCCGGAAAGCTGCATCTTGCCTCGTATCGATCCGCTCAAAGCCAGGCCTCAGGAAAACTTGGGGTAGCGTATGGGAATTTTTGGCTCGCGGATTGCCGCGGCACGATTGTGGCTGTGGCGGCGCGGTTAGAAAGCTTCTATAAGCCCGGAACTACTTGATGCGGCAACTCAACCTGCCCCTGCAAGTGACTCAGCCTGCCTACGCTGACGGTGTTAAAATACCCTGCCGGGTATAACTGACAATTGGGATTTCCTACATGACCTCGCTCGACAGCTTCAAATGCAAAAAGACCCTCAAGGTCGGCGCCAAGACCTATGTCTATTACAGCCTGCCCACGGCCGAGAAGAATGGTCTGAAGGGAATTTCGAAACTCCCCTACTCGATGAAGGTTTTGCTCGAGAACCTGCTCCGCAACGAGGACGGCCGCTCGGTCAAGAAGGAAGACATCGTCGCGGTGTCGAAGTGGCTGCGCAAGAAGTCGCTGGAGCATGAGATCGCCTTCCGCCCGGCGCGCGTGCTGATGCAGGACTTCACCGGCGTGCCCGCCGTGGTCGATCTCGCCGCGATGCGCAACGCGATGCAGAAGCTCGGGGGCGACGCCGAGAAGATCAATCCGCTGGTGCCGGTCGATCTCGTCATCGACCACTCCGTGATCGTGAACTTCTTCGGGGACAACAAGGCCTTCGGCAAGAACGTCACCGAGGAATACAAGCAGAACCAGGAGCGCTACGAGTTCCTGAAATGGGGCCAGAAGGCGTTCTCGAACTTCTCCGTCGTGCCGCCCGGCACCGGCATCTGCCACCAGGTCAATCTCGAATATCTCTCCCAGACGGTGTGGACCAAGAAGGAGAAGATGACGGTCGGCAAGAAGACCGGCACCTTCGAGGTCGCGTATCCCGACTCGCTGGTTGGCACCGATTCCCACACCACCATGGTCAACGGCCTTGCCGTGCTCGGCTGGGGTGTCGGCGGCATCGAGGCGGAAGCCTGCATGCTCGGCCAGCCGCTGTCGATGCTGCTGCCCAACGTCGTCGGCTTCAAGCTGAAGGGCGCGATGAAGGAAGGCGTCACCGCGACCGACCTGGTGCTGACGGTGACGCAGATGCTGCGCAAGCTCGGCGTCGTCGGCAAGTTCGTGGAGTTCTTCGGCCCCGGCCTCGACCATCTCTCGGTCGCAGACAAGGCAACCATCGCCAACATGGCGCCCGAATATGGCGCGACCTGCGGCTTCTTCCCGGTCGATGCCGCCGCACTGGATTATCTCAAGACCTCCGGCCGCGCCTCGGCGCGCGTCGCGCTGGTGCAGGCCTATGCGAAGGCGCAAGGGCTGTTCCGTACCGCCAAGTCGCCCGATCCGGTGTTCACGGAAACGCTGACGCTCGACCTCGGTGATGTCGTGCCCTCGATGGCCGGCCCGAAGCGCCCCGAAGGCCGCATTGCGCTGCCGTCCGTGGCCGAGGGCTTTTCGCTCGCGCTCGCCAGCGAATACAAGAAGGCCGAGGAGCCGGGGAAGCGCTTCGCCGTCGACGGCAAGAACTTCGACATCGGCCATGGCGACGTCGTGATCGCCGCGATCACCTCCTGCACCAACACCTCGAACCCGAGCGTGCTGATCGGCGCCGGTCTTCTGGCGCGCAACGCCGCCGCGAAGGGCCTCAAGGCAAAGCCGTGGGTGAAGACCTCGCTCGCCCCGGGCAGCCAGGTGGTGGCGGCCTATCTTGCCCATTCCGGTCTCCAGGCCGATCTCGACAAGGTCGGCTTCAACCTGGTCGGTTTCGGCTGCACCACCTGCATCGGTAATTCAGGTCCGCTGCCCGAGGAGATCTCGAAGTCGATCAACGACAACGGCATCGTCGCGGCTGCGGTGCTCTCCGGCAATCGCAACTTCGAAGGCCGCGTCTCACCGGACGTGCAGGCGAACTATCTGGCTTCGCCGCCGCTCGTGGTCGCCCACGCGCTCGCGGGCACCGTCACCAAGAACCTCGCCGTCGAGCCGCTCGGTGAAGGCAAGGACGGCAAGCCGGTCTACCTCAAGGACATCTGGCCGACGACCAAGGAGATCAACGCCTTCATGAAGAAGTTCGTGACCGCGTCGATCTTCAAGAAGAAGTATGCCGACGTGTTCAAGGGCGACACCAACTGGCGCAAGATCAAGACGGTCGAGAGCGAAACCTATCGCTGGAACATGAGTTCGACCTATGTGCAGAACCCGCCCTATTTCGAAGGCATGAAGAAGGAGCCGGAGCCGGTCACCGACATCGTCGAGGCCCGCATCCTCGCCATGTTCGGCGACAAGATCACCACCGACCACATCTCGCCGGCCGGTTCGATCAAGCTCACCTCGCCCGCCGGCAAATATCTCAGCGAGCACCAGGTGCGTCCGGCCGACTTCAACCAGTACGGCACGCGGCGCGGCAACCACGAAGTCATGATGCGCGGCACCTTCGCCAATATCCGCATCAAGAACTTCATGCTGAAGGGCGCCGACGGCAATATTCCGGAAGGCGGTCTCACCAAGCACTGGCCCGACGGCGAGCAGATGTCGATCTACGACGCCGCGATGAAGTACCAGCAGGAGCAGGTGCCGCTGGTGGTGTTCGCCGGCGCCGAATACGGCAACGGCTCCTCGCGCGACTGGGCCGCGAAGGGCACCCGTCTGCTCGGCGTGCGCGCCGTGATCTGCCAGAGCTTCGAGCGCATCCACCGCTCCAATTTGGTCGGTATGGGCGTGCTGCCGCTGACCTTCGAGGACGGCACCTCCTGGTCGTCGCTCGGTCTGAAGGGCGACGAGAAGGTCACGCTGCGCGGCCTCGTTGGCGACCTCAAGCCGCGCCAGAAGCTGACCGCGGAGATCGTCTCCGGCGACGGTTCGCTGCAGCGCGTTTCGCTGCTCTGCCGCATCGATACGCTGGACGAACTCGAATACTACCGCAACGGCGGCATCCTGCACTACGTGCTACGCAAGCTCGCGGCGTAAGCGCGGATTTGTGAACGGTGGCTCACTGCGAAGTGAGTAGTAGGTTACACGAAGGCGGCCTATCACAAGGCCGCCTTCACGCGTTTGCGGCAGGCTTCAGATGGGCCCGCCCGGCACAGAACCTCCCCTTGTACGGTTCTTGGACGGACAACAAATGTGTGAGGCCCGTAAGATTACGGTGACCATCCGGCGGTAAGATTTCCCTCTCACGAGCAATGGTGTGCGGCGTTCGACATGACAACAATGACGGCTTCTCATCTGGTTTCACGCTGGTCCGGTGCCCTCTGGTCGGGAGCTCTTGGTCTCTGTGCAATCGTCGCCGTCATCCGCCCTGCCGAGGCTGATCCCCGCGCCGTTGTCGAGTTGTTTACCTCGCAGGGCTGCTCCTCCTGCCCGCCGGCCGACAAGATCATCGGCGACCTCGCCCGCGATCCCTCGATCATCGCGCTGAGCATGCCGATCGACTATTGGGACTATCTCGGCTGGAAGGACACATTGGCCGATTCGCGCTTCTCTGCACGGCAGCGTGCGTATTCGCGCATGCGCGGCGACCGCGAAGTCTACACGCCGCAGGTCGTGGTCAACGGCTCCACGCATGTCGTCGGCAGCGACCGCACCGGCATCGAAAGCGCCATCGGCAAAACCGAGACGGGCACTGGTGTGATGAGCGTGCCGGTGACGATGTCGCTCGCGGGCAAGCAGATCAACGTCTCGGTGGCCGCGAGCAAGGAGCCGACGGCGTCCCACGGCGAGGTCTGGATCTGCTCGATTGCGAGGTCGGTGCCGATCGCGATCAGTCGCGGCGAAAATCGCGGACAGCAAGTGATCTATCACAACGTGGTGCGCAACCTGCTGAAGGTCGGCGACTGGACCGGCCGCCCGGAAAGCTGGACGGTGCCGATCGAGAACCTCACGCGTGACGGCGTCGACGGTGCCGTGGTCTATGTCCAGGACGGCAGCCGGGAGAGACCGGGCCCGATGCTGGGCGCGGCGTACACGTCGCTGCACTGACGCGCACTTCGAATCGTCCGACTCAAGCACACTCTCAATCCTCATGGTGAGGAGGCGCGTCAGCGCCGTCTCGAACCATGCAGGCCCTGCTGAGGCAGCTCGGCCTCGATCCTTCGAGACGCCGCTTCGCGGCTCCTCAGGATGAGGGGAAAGGGTTTTTGCTGAGATGCTGAGATATCCGTCGAGGCAGAAACATCCCGACCCAAACAATTCGACTCAAACAAAAAAGGACCAACTCGCGTTGGCCCTCCTTGTCGTGCGAACAGACCCGATCCTGACGGCCCCGGGGGGCTGGGGGCTGAGGAATCCGGAACCGAAAGGACCGGGTCAACGCACATAGGTCTTTTCGCAACGCAGGGCGGCAGTCGCTTGGCGGAAAAGCGGCGACACTATGATTCCTGCTAACGATCCCGTGACGGTTTGCCGCGACAGAGTTCCACCGCTGCGTGTGGGCGGATTGGCTCCGATTCCAAGGTCCTTCCAAGGGCCCTTGCGGTGGGGAACAGTTGGCGCAATCATGCAACCGTCATGATCCGCGGTCGAGGGACGGTCTTCGCGGACGCGGTCATGCTGATGCGACAGGAGGCGGCCTATGAGTCTGTCGGAGGATACCGATCCGAGCGAACAGCGTGCGGCGGCGCGCCCCGCCGCTTCGAATGCGCAACTGAGCCGCGTGACGTTCAACCGGCTCGAGCTGCACCGTATTCTCAATCTCTACGGCCGGATGGTTGCCGAAGGCGAGTGGCGCGACTATGCCATCGACTTCCTCAGGGATCGCGCTGTGTTCTCGGTCTTTCGCCGCGCCTCGGAAGTGCCGATCTATCGTATCGAGAAGGATCCGCGCCTCGCGCGCAAGCAGGGCATGTACAGCGTGATCTCGGCGACGGGCTTGATCCTGCGCCGCGGCCACGAACTGGAGCGCGTGCTCCTGGTGATCGATCGCAAATTGGCGGTGGTGTAGCAGGGATCCAGTAGCCCGGATGAGCGTAGCGACATCCGGGTCTTTGCTTGCAGCGTTCCCGGGTATCGCTTCGCTCACCCGGGCTACGGGCCTTACTTCCCCGGCACGCTCTTGGCGCCCTCGCCGAGGCTCCGCTGCATCATTACCGTGTCCAGCCAGCGGCCGAATTTCAGCCCGACGCTGGGATGCGTGCCGATCATTTTGAAGCCGGCCCTGGTGTGCACGCCGATCGAGCCGGCATTGGTGGAATCCCCAATTACCGCGATCATCTGACGGAAGCCGCGTGCCTCGCATTCGACGATCAGCCGCTCCAGCAGGAGCGCCCCGATGCCGCGGCGGTGGAAGGATGGATCGAGATAGATCGAGTTCTCGACCGTGAAGCGGTAGGCCGGGCGGGGCCGGTAGGCACCGGCATAGGCGTAGCCGGCGACGCGCCCGTCGAGGATGGCGACGAAATAGGGGTAGCCGCCGTCGATCAGCGTGCGGTAGCGGCGCGTCATCTCGGCAAGGTCGGGCGGCTCCAGCTCGAACGTCGCGGTGCCCTCGCGGACAGCCTGCCGATAGATGGCCGTGATGGCGGGGAGGTCGGCCTCGGTGGTGGGCCTGATATCGGGTGCGGACATGCCGCAAGATTAGAGCCTTCCCGGGGCGGCTGGAAGAGGCAACCGTGCTTCCTCATACTCCGTCCTTGCGAGGAGCCCTTGCGACGAAGCAATCCAGAAATGCACCAGCGGAGGGACTCTGGATTGCTTCGCTGCGCTCGCAATGACGGTGGGTGTTGAGAGGCTCGCCCCAAACAAAAACCCCGGCCTCTCGGCCGGGGGTTGCTGTCGTCCACTCTGGGCTGGCGCTTAGTCGCGCTGGCCGAGGAGCTGCAGGAGCAGCGTGAACAAGTTGATGAAGTTCAGGTACAGCGACAGCGCGCCGGTGATGGCCGCACGCTCTGCGATGTCACCGCCGGCCGAAGCGTAACCGTAGATGTAGTCGTTCTTCAGCCGCTGGGTATCCCAGGCGGTGAGGCCCGCGAACACCAGCACGCCGACCACCGACACGACGAACTGCAGCACCGAGCTCGCCAGGAACAGGTTCACCAGGCTCGCGATGACGATGCCGATCAGGCCCATGAACAGGAACGAACCCATTCCGCTCATGTCACGCTTGGTGGTGTAACCGTAGAGGCTGAGCGCGCCGAAAGTCGCCGCGGTGATGAAGAACACCCGGACGATCGAGGTGTGCGTGAACACCAGGAAGATCGAGGACAGCGAGACGCCCATCAGTGCCGCGAACACCCAGAACAGGATCTGGGCGGTCGAAGGAGCGAGCCGGTTGATGCCTGCCGAGATCACGAACACCATGGCGAGCGGCGCGAGCATGAACAGCCACTTCAGGGGGCTGACGAACATCGCGTAGCCGAACGGCGTCAGGAACAGCTTGCCGACCCGCACGGCTTCCGGGGTCGGAACGTCCGTCACGGCGGCCATGTAGACGCCGAGGGCGGCAAGGCCGGTGATGGCCAGGCCGATGCTCATGTAGTTGTAGATGCGCAGCATGTAGGCGCGCAGGCCGGCATCGACCGTCGCGGCGTCAACACGCCCGGCGGCCCTGCCGAAAGGAGAAGCGTAATTGCGGTCTAGGTCCGACATGGTCGAATTCCCGTTGGTTGGTCCGGTCCGGCATGAGGGTCGCCATGCCGCCGGTTCGTCAAATTCTATCTCGGATACCGATGTCTGCCGACTAAATTTTGGCTAACAATCGGGGCTCCGAACCCATTCGATATGTGGGAAACTAACACATTCGCTGCAACCGTCCACGCGCGGCTGAATGTCGCCCTTACCTGCAATCCAGACGAGCGGACGTGGTTAATCGCTGGAATCGTGCGATTTCGCTCCCGTGCCGCCGCCCGCTACCATTTGTCACAAATTCCGCAACACCGTGGCGGGCTTTTTGTTCAACGCCAGCAGGGTGCCGGCGAGCCCGAGGCCGACCGTGACGACCAAGGCAGCCGCGACCACGCCGGCTGCGCTGCCGCCCTGCCAGACGAAAGTGAGGGTCATCAGCCGGGTCACGATCATCCAGGCCGCGACGCTGCCGGCGAAAACGCCGAAGACCGCGGTGGCAAGCCCGATCAGGAGGTATTCGAGCGCATAGGCGCCGAGCAGCCGCAGCCGGGTCGCGCCCAGGGTCTTGAGGATCACCGCATCGTAGACCCGGTGGCGATGGCCGGCGGCGAGCGCGCCGCCGAGCACCAGGATCGCCGAGATCAGGGTCACCGCGCTGGCGCCGCGGATCGCCAGCGCCAGGTTGGTCACGACCGAGCCGACCGTCTCCATCACCTCGCGCACGCGCACGCTCGTCACCATCGGATAGGCGTCAGCGACCTCCTTGATGATCTTGCCGTCGCCGGCCGCATCGCCGCCGGCTTCCGTCAGCGTCGCGATGTGGGTGTGCGGCGCGCCCTTGAATGCGTTCGGCGAGAACACGAGGACGAAATTGATGCCGAGGCCCTGCCAGTCGATGCTGCGCAGATTGCTGATCTTCGCGGGGATGTCGCGGCCGAGGATATTGACCACGACCTCGTCGCCGACCTTGAGGCCGAGTCCGTCCGCGATCTTCTTCTCCATCGAAACCAGCGGCGGGCCGGAATAATCGGCGCTCCACCACTGGCCCTCGACCACCTTGGAGCCCTTCGGCAGCTCGGCGGTATAGGTCAGGCCGCGGTCGCTCTGCAGCACCCACTCGGAATCGGTGCTGGGCTTGAGCTCCTCGGCGCGGACACCACGGGCTCCGACGATCCGTCCGCGCAGCATCGGCACGTCGTCGACTTTCGCGCCAGGGGCGATCTGGCGCAGGTATGTGTCGAACTGCTCGGCCTGCGTGCTCGGAATGTCGATGAAGAAGAACGATGGCGCGTGCTCGGGCAGCGCCGCCAGGAACTGCCGGCGCAGATTGCCGTCGATCTGGGTGATGGTGACGAGCACGGCGAGCCCGAGCCCGAGCGACAGCACGACCGAGGGCGTCAGCGCGCCCGGCCGGTGGATGTTGGCAATCGCAAGTCGCAGCATCGGCCATCGCGTGCGCGGCAGCCGCCGTGCGATCGTCATCAGCAGGGCGGCAATGCCGCGGAGCAGCGCGAACACGACCACGGAGGAGGCCACGAACACCGCGGCGATGCGCTTGTCGAAGGACAGCCCGATCACGACCGCGATGAGCAGCGCGATCACGACGGCCATGAAGACGAGATAGCTCCAGCGTGGCCGATGCCATTCGGAGCTGATGGTGTCGCGGAACAGCGCCGCCACCGGCACGTCGTGCACTCGCCCGAGCGGCCACAGGCCGAAGGCAAGCGCCGTGAGCAGCCCGTAGACGAACGACAGCGCGAGCTCGTCGGCATGCACCGCCGGCACCACCGGCAGGGGCAGCAGCTTGCCGAATAGGCCGACGATCGCGAACGGCATGGCGGCGCCTAGTGCGAGGCCGATCACTGAGCCGATCGCGGCGAGCAGGAGAACCTGGGCGAGATAGATGCCGAACACGTCGCGCCCGGTGGCGCCGACGGCCTTGAAGGCCGCGATCACCTCGAGCTTGTGGTCGATATGGGCCTTGACGGCATTGGCAACGCCGACGCCGCCGACCAGCAGCGCGGCGAGGCCGACCAGCGTCAGGAACTGCGTGAAGCGGTTGATGTTGCGCTCGAGCTGCGGCGAGGCATTGGAGCGGCTGCGGACCTCCCAGCCGGCCTGCGGCGCGGCGTTGCGGGCGTCCGCGATGAAGGCGTCGGTGGCGCGCTCGTTGTTGGCGATCTCCGGCAGCTTCACACGATAGACCCAGCGCACCAGGCTGCCGGGTTGGACGAGCCCTGTCGCGCGCAGGCCCGCTTCGCTGATCAGGAAGCGCGGGCCGAAGCCGATGCCGCCTGCGAGCTTGTCGGGCTCGGCTTCGACGGCGCTGCGGATCTGGAACGTCGCAGCCCCGACGGTGACGCGATCGCCGGTCTTGAGCGACAGCCGCGCCAGCAGTGTCGGATCGGCGGCCGCGCCGAACGCGCCGTCGCGCTCCGCGAGCAACTCGGACATCGGCAGCGGCGGCGCCAGCGTCAGCTGGCCCAGCATCGGATAGGTGTCGTCGACCGCCTTCATCTCGACCAGGGCCAGCTTGCCCTCGGCCGAGCGCGCCATGCCGCGCAGTGTGGCGGCGCTCGAGACGGTGCCGCGCGAACGCAGGAAGGCGACTTCCTCCGGCTTCGCCTCGCGCTGAAACAGGACGAACGACACGTCGCCGCCGAGCAGCGTACGGCCTTCGCGGGCGAGGCCGTCGCTCAGGCTCGCCGAGACCGAGCCGACGCCAGCGATGGCCATCACGCCGAGCGCGATGCAGGCAATGAAGACGTAGAAGCCGCGCAGGCCGCCGCGCAATTCGCGCAGCGCGTAACGCAGCGACAGCGCGACGCCGTTGGGCTTCGCAAACGGTGCGGCAGCAGCACTCATGCCGGCGCCGACTGCGTGTCGATGCGCCCCGAACGGAGGCGGATCACGCGATCGCAGCGCTGCGCGAGCGAAGAATCGTGCGTGACCAGCACCAGCGTCATGCCGCGCTCGGCATGCTTGCTGAACAGGAGGTCGACGATCTGTTGTCCCGTGGCTTCGTCGAGATTGCCGGTCGGCTCGTCGGCGACGAGGATCGCTGGATCGGGTGCCAGTGCGCGGGCCAGCGCCACGCGCTGCTGCTCGCCGCCGGAGAGTTGGGTCGGATAATGATGCAGACGGTCGCCGAGCCCGACCGATTGCAGCTCCTGCGCCGCGCGCTTTGCGGCGTCGGGATTGCCCGCAAGCTCGAGCGGCACCGCGACATTCTCCAGCGCGGTCATGGTCGGGATCAAATGGAAGGACTGGAAGACGATGCCGACCTGGCGGCCGCGGAAGCGGGCCAGCGCGTCCTCGTCGAGGGCATTGAAAGGCGTGCCGTTGACCACCACCTCTCCGCTATCAGGACGCTCCAGCCCCGCCATCACCATCAGCAGCGTGGATTTGCCCGAACCTGACGGGCCGATCAGGCCGATCGTCTCGCTCCGGCCCACGCGCAAGCTGATATCCTTGAGGATGTGAACGCGTGCCGCGCCCGTACCCAATGACAGATTGACGTTGGAGATGGCGATGGTGTCGGCCGAACTGTCGGCGAGCGAAGAGGAAGAGATGCGAGTGTCCATGGTCCGGTCATATGGCAACTCCGCCCGCGCGGTCGAGAGGCGTTACGGATTGTTCATGCACATAGCCGTGTTGATGTTCGCTTTGATGACCGTCGCAAATCCGGCATGGGCTGAGGCGGCGAAACCGATCAAGCTGGTGGTTCTCGGCGATTCCCTGAGCGCGGGTCTTGGCCTCCCGGCCCAGGAAGCGTTCCCCACAAAGCTTCAAAAAGCTTTACAAGACAAAGGCATAGAGGTCGGCATGACCAATGCCGGGGTATCCGGCGACACCTCCTCGGGGGGCCGTGACCGGCTCGACTGGTCGGTCCCTGACGGAACCGACGGTGTGATCATCGAGCTCGGCGCCAATGATGCGTTGCGCGGCATCGATCCCGATTTGACCCGCACCGCGCTGACCGAGATCGTCCAGCGCCTCAAGGCGCGCAAGATCGCGGTGATGCTGTGCGGCATGCTGGCGCCGCCGAATTACGGCGCGGATTATGCTGCGCGCTTCAATTCGATTTATCCGGATCTGGCGAAAAAATTCGGCGTGCCGCTCTATCCGTTTTTTCTCGATGGTGTCGCGGCCGATGCCAAGCTCAACCAGGCCGACGGCATTCATCCGACCGCGGCCGGCGTCGATATCATCGTCAAGAATATCTTGCCTACGGTTGAGGCATTCCTTGGCACCATCGCTGAGCAACGGCGTTGAAAACCAGGCAGCGCTAACCGTAATTCCGAGGGTTTTACCGGAGTAAGGCGCGCGATGCTTCGCAGGGTCACACAACTGCGATAGGAATTAGGGTACCGGTGATTCGTCGCCGGCTCTAAAATTTGGATATGATCTTGCCCTGGGATCATGCCCAAGCATCGGGAGTGCGAAACGATGCCGCGTTTGTTCACTGGTCTGGAAATTCCGGCCGAGATTGGCCAGTCGCTTTCCAATTTGCGGGGCGGCCTTCCCGGCGCCCGCTGGATCGATCCCGAAAATTACCATGTCACCCTGCGCTTCATCGGCAATATCGATGGCATGTCCGCCAACGAAATCGCCTCGATGCTGTTTCGCGTCGACCGTAAGCCGTTCGAGGTGAAGGTGCAGGGTTTGCAGAGTTTCGGCGGACGCAAGCCGCGCGCGGTGGTCGCCACCATCGTGCCGAGCAAGCCGCTGATGGAATTGCAGGCCGAGCTCGAGCGCCTGATGCAGCGGATCGGCCTCGACCCGGAAGGCCGCAAGTTCATCCCGCATGTCACGCTGGCCCGGCTGCACGACGCCACCGACCGTGACGTCGCCGATTATCTCTCGCTGCGTGGCTATTTTCCCAGCAAGGCATTCACGGCCGAACGTTTTGTTTTGTTCTCGTCCCGCGCCTCAACCGGCGGCGGCCCGTATGTGGTCGAGGACGCCTACGAGCTGTGTGAGTAGCGAAGCTCTCGTGCCCCGGACGCTGCGCAGCGCGAAGCGGTGCGCTGCAGAGCCGGGGCCCATTACGCGGCGATAGACGAACGGTCCTGTACGAAACAGTCGGTCCCGGCTCTGCGCAGCGTCACTGCGTGCCGCAGCGCGTCCGGGACACGGAATGCATGGCGCCCCGCCCCAATTCACGGCTTGCAATTTCCGCTCATCTCTGGCGGTAAAGAGCATGCTCTCGACCCCCAGTTCCTCATTCCGCGAGGCCTATCAGGCCCAGATCGCGTCCGGCGCGATCGAGCCCGACGCTGCGCAGGCTGAAATCGCCGACGCCTATGCCGCGCTCGACCAGCGGCTCGCCGATTACAAGCCGCCGCGCAAGCAGGGCCTGCTCAGCCGCCTGTTCAGCAGCGACAAGGACGAGGCGCCGCACGGGCTCTACGTCCATGGCGAGGTCGGCCGCGGCAAGACCATGCTGATGGATCTGTTCTTCCAGCACTCGACAGTCGAGCACAAGAGGCGCGCCCATTTCCACGAATTCATGGCCGAGGTGCACGAGCGCATCTACGATTATCGCCAGGGCATCGCGCGCGGCGAGATTGGCGAC
The DNA here is from genome assembly GCF_023073215.1 of Bradyrhizobium sp. 35. Classification (NCBI taxonomy): domain Bacteria; kingdom Pseudomonadati; phylum Pseudomonadota; class Alphaproteobacteria; order Hyphomicrobiales; family Nitrobacteraceae; genus Bradyrhizobium; species Bradyrhizobium sp. 35. The sequence continues at coordinate 58,028 of NZ_JADPJC010000044.1, read as the reverse complement.
GGCGACGTCATCGCGCTGACCGCGCATGCGATTTTCGAGGAGAGCTGGCTGCTCTGTTTCGACGAATTCCACGTCACCGACATCGCGGACGCGATGATCTTGGGCCGCCTGTTCGCAAAGCTGCTGGAGCTCGGCACCGTGGTGGTCGCGACCTCCAACGTCGCGCCTGACGACCTCTACAAGGGCGGCCTGAACCGTTCGCTGTTTCTGCCCTTCATCAGGCAGATCACCGACCACATGGACGTGCTGCGGCTCGACGCGCGCACCGACTTCCGGCTGGAAAAACTTCAGGGCGTACCGATGTGGCTGACGCCGGCAGACACCGAGGCGGACGCCGCGCTCGACCGCGCCTGGTCGAAGATGTCAGGCGGCGCCAAATGCAAGTCGCGCGATATTTCGATCAAGGGCCGCATCCTGCACGTGCCGTGCTCGGCCCACGGCGTGGCGCGCTTCACGTTCGCCGATCTCTGCGACAAGCCGCTCGGGGCATCCGACTATCTCAGGCTGGCGCACGACTATCACACCATCCTGGTCGACCATATTCCAGTGATGGATTTCTCCCAGCGCAACGCCGCCAAGCGTTTCATTACGTTGATCGACACGCTGTATGACAATGCCGTGAAGCTGATGGCCTCCGCCGATGCCAACCCGATCTCGCTCTATCTTGCCAATGAGGGCAACGAGGCCAACGAGTTCAAGCGCACCGCGTCGCGCCTGATCGAAATGAGCTCGGAATCCTATCTGGCGCTGCCTCACGGCCGCAAGGATTCCACCGCCAGCGGCTCGACCAAGGGCTTGGTCGAGACTTAAGTCCTATTTGCCAGCGCTGTCATTCCGGACTCGGCGCTTCCCCAAGCCCCGGAATGACAAGGTTGCGCTTGAATACGCGGCAAGCCCGACAATTGGGCAACCCGTGACTTGAACGGGGGAGGCGAAAGGGATAACCACCCGTCTCAGTTTTCCCCTCCTTACGTGTCTAAAGGACAGGCTCACATGGCGCGCGACAAGATTGCTTTGATTGGCTCCGGTCAGATCGGCGGAACGCTGGCTCATCTCATCGGCCTGAAAGAGCTGGGCGACGTGGTGATGTTCGACATCGCCGAGGGCGTGCCGCAGGGCAAGGCGCTCGACATCGCGCAGTCCTCGCCGGTCGACGGCTTTGACGCGCACTACACCGGCGCGAACTCCTACGAGGCGCTCGACAACGCAAAGGTCTGCATCGTCACCGCCGGCGTGCCGCGCAAGCCCGGCATGAGCCGCGACGACCTCCTCTCCATCAACCTCAAGGTCATGGAACAGGTCGGCGCCGGCATCAAGAAGTACGCTCCCGACGCCTTCGTCATCTGCATCACCAACCCGCTCGACGCGATGGTCTGGGCCCTGCAGAAGGCCAGCGGCCTGCCGCACAAGAAGGTCGTCGGCATGGCCGGCGTGCTGGATTCGTCGCGCTTCCGCTACTTCCTGGCCGACGAGTTCAACGTTTCGGTCGAAGACGTCACCGCCTTCGTGCTGGGCGGCCATGGCGACACCATGGTGCCGCTGGTAAAATACTCCACCGTCGCCGGCATCCCGTTGCCCGATCTCGTCAAGATGGGCTGGACCTCGCAGGCGCGCCTCGACGAGATCGTCGACCGCACCCGCAACGGCGGCGCCGAGATCGTCAATCTGCTCAAGACCGGCTCGGCCTTCTATGCTCCGGCGGCTTCCGCGATCGCGATGGCCGAGAGCTATCTGCGTGACAAGAAGCGCGTGCTGGCCTCGGCCGCCTACCTGAACGGCGAATACGGCGTGAAGGACATGTATGTCGGCGTGCCCGTCGTGATCGGCTCCAAGGGCGTCGAGCGCGTCGTCGAGATCGAGCTCGTCGGCAAGGACCGCGAAGCCTTCGACAAGTCGGTCGGCGCAGTGCAGGGTCTGGTTGACGCCTGCAAGAAGATCGCGCCCGATCTTCTGGGCCGCTAAACCCAACATTCCCCGCCGAAGATCGAAAAACCGGTCTTCGGCGGTTTCACTTCCGGGCCCCCGCTGCAACTCTTGTAGAGGACGGGGCGGGCTCCGGATCGGCAGTCCAGAGATCGATGTCAGAGAATCCGGGTTGCAGTTCCTGTGGTATATGGTATGCCAGCCACAAGACTGAGGTGGGCCTACGAGGTCACCGCCCGCGGGTTCAGGGAGCGACTAAATGAATATCCATGAATATCAGGCCAAAGCGCTGCTGAACGAGTTCGGTGTCGCGATCTCGAAGGGCGTTCCGGTCCTGAAGGCAACCGATGCGGACGCGGCGGCAAAGGCACTCCCGGGCCCGGTCTGGGTCGTGAAGAGCCAGATCCACGCCGGCGGCCGCGGCAAGGGCAAGTTCAAGGAAGCGTCGGCCGGCGACAAGGGCGGCGTCCGCATCGCCAAGTCGGCCGCGGAAGTTTCCGAATTCGCCAAGCAGATGCTCGGCGCAACGCTCGTCACCATCCAGACCGGACCCGCCGGCAAGCAGGTCAACCGCCTCTACATCGAGGACGGCTCAGACATCGACAAGGAATTCTACCTCTCGATCCTGGTCGACCGCGAGACCTCCCGCGTCTCCTTCGTGGTGTCGACTGAGGGCGGCGTCAACATCGAGGACGTCGCGCACAACACGCCTGAGAAGATCGTGACCTTCTCGATCGATCCCGCGACCGGCATCATGGGCCATCACGGCCGCACCGTCGCGAACGCGCTGAAACTCTCCGGCGATCTCGCCAAGCAGGCCGAGAAGCTCACCGCGCAGCTCTACGCGGCCTTCGTCGCGAAGGACATGTCGATGCTGGAGATCAACCCGCTCGTCGTGACCAAGCAGGGCCAGCTCCGCGTGCTCGACGCCAAGGTGTCGTTCGACGACAACGCCCTGTTTCGTCACCCCGAGGTGCTCGCGCTGCGCGACGAGACCGAGGAAGACGCCAAGGAAATCGAGGCGTCCAAATACGACCTCAACTACGTCACCCTCGACGGCAATATCGGCTGCATGGTCAACGGCGCCGGTCTCGCGATGGCGACGATGGACATCATCAAGCTCTACGGCATGGCGCCGGCGAACTTCCTCGACGTCGGCGGCAGCGCCAGCAAGGAAAAGGTCGCGGCCGCCTTCAAGATCATCACCGCGGATCCCAACGTGAAGGGCATCCTGGTCAACATCTTCGGTGGCATCATGAAGTGCGACGTGATCGCCGAGGGCGTCACGGCCGCCGTGCGTGAAGTCGGCCTCAGCGTGCCGCTGGTGGTTCGCCTCGAAGGCACCAATGTCGAGCTGGGCAAAAAGATCATTCGTGAATCCGGCCTGAACGTGGTGCCGGCCGACAATCTCGACGACGCCGCGCAGAAGATCGTGAAGGCCGTCAAGGGAGGCTGAGGCCATGACTCAGGACCATCTCGCTGCATCATCCCCGCTGCCGGAGCACGCGCGTCTTGCCGCGTTCGCCGGTGAATGGAATGGCGAAGAGGTGGTCTTTCCGTCGCGCTGGACGGAGGGTGGAACGGCGACTTCTCGCGTCGTGGCCCACATGGATCTCAATGGCTTCTATCTGATCCAGGACTCGGTCCAGACCCGCGACGGCAAGCAGAGCTTCGCCACCCACGGCATCTTCACCTTCGACCGCGAAGACCGGACCTACAAATTGTTCTGGTACGACTCGCTCGGCTACACGCCGCCTTCGCCCGCCTCCGGCGGGTGGGTCGGCAAGACCCTGACGCTGGTGCGCGGCTCGCTCCGCGGCAATGCGCGCCACGTCTATGAAATCATCGACGACGATTCCTATTCGTTGAAGATCCAGTTCTCGCCGGACGCAGAAGGCTGGGCCGACGTGCTCACCGGCGTCTACCGCCGCATCCACTGACCTCTCACTCGTTAGTTTCGCGAAAGCAGACCTCATGTCCATCCTGATCGACAAGAACACCAAGGTCATCTGCCAGGGCTTTACCGGCAAGAACGGCACCTTCCATTCGGAGGCCGCGATTGCCTATGGCACCAAGATGGTCGGCGGCACCTCGCCCGGCAAAGGCGGCGCGACGCATCTGGGGCTGCCGGTGTTCGACACCGTGCGCGAGGCGCGTGAGAAGACCGGTGCCGATGCATCGGTGATCTATGTGCCGCCGCCGGGCGCGGCCGATGCGATCTGCGAAGCCATCGACGCCGAGATCCCGCTGATCGTCTGCATCACGGAAGGTATCCCGGTCATCGACATGGTCAGGGTGAAGCGTTCGCTGGCCGGCTCCAAGTCGCGCCTGATCGGGCCGAACTGCCCGGGCGTCATGACCGCCGGCGAGTGCAAGATCGGCATCATGCCAGCCAACATCTTCAAGACCGGCAGCGTCGGCATCGTCTCCCGCTCCGGCACGCTGACCTACGAAGCCGTGTTCCAGACCACCCAGGAAGGCCTCGGCCAGACCACCGCGGTCGGCATCGGCGGCGACCCGGTCAAGGGAACCGAGTTTATCGACGTGCTGGAAATGCTGCTCGGCGACCCCAAGACCGAGTCGATCATCATGATCGGCGAGATCGGCGGTTCCGCCGAGGAGGACGCCGCCCAGTTCCTCAAGGACGAGGCCAAGCGCGGCCGCAAGAAGCCGATGGTCGGTTTCATCGCCGGTGTCACGGCCCCTCCCGGCCGTCGCATGGGCCACGCCGGTGCGATCATTTCGGGCGGCAAGGGCGACGCCGGTTCCAAGACCGACGCGATGAAATCGGCTGGAATTACAGTGTCGCCATCTCCCGCGCGCCTCGGCCACACGCTTGCCGAAAAATTGAAATCTTGATTCACACCTTCGTAATTTTCCGGGCGAAGTTTCGCAGCAAATAGGGTAAATGGTGCCTGTCGCGCTGGTCCTCTGCCGGGGAGCCCAGCGCCAGCGCCGTTTGTTATGCGCGAACCGAAATCGCCAGGAACTCAAGTATGTCTCGCCAAGACGCGAACGCAGCCTTTGCCCTCTCCTCCTTTTTGCAGGGCACCAACGCCACCTACATCGACGAAATCTACGCCCGCTACGAGAAGGACCCGTCCTCGGTGGATGCCGAGTGGCAGGACTTCTTCAAGAGCCTCAACGACCAGCCGGGTGACATCAGCAAGAACGCCCAAGGCCCGTCCTGGGAGCGCGCCAACTGGCCGCTGACCCCGCAGGATGATCTGACCTCCGCGCTCGACGGCAATTGGGCGGAAGTCGAGAAGACGGTCGGAGCCAAGATCGCTGCCAAGGCGCAGGCCAAGGGTGGCGATAAGAGCGGCGGCCTCTCCTCCGCCGACCTTCTCCAGGCCACCCGCGACTCGGTCCGGGCCCTGATGCTGATCCGGTCCTACCGCATGCGCGGTCACTTCCACGCCAAGCTCGATCCGCTCGGCATCGAAGCCCAGCGCAATCGCGAAGAGCTCGACCCGCGGACCTACGGCTTCAGCGAAGCCGATTTCGACCGCAAGATCTTCCTCGACCATGTGCTCGGTCTCGAATACGCCAGCTTGCGCGAAATCACCGCGATCTGCGAGCGCACCTACTGCCAGACGCTCGGCGTCGAGTTCATGCACATCACCAACGCGGCGCAGAAGGCGTGGATCCAGGAGCGGATCGAGGGGCCGGACAAGGAAATCTCGTTCACCCGCGAAGGTCGCCGTGCCATCCTGATGAAGTTGGTCGAAGCCGAAGGTTTCGAGAAATTCTGCGACACCAAGTTCACCGGCACCAAGCGCTTCGGCCTGGACGGTGCTGAATCGCTGATCCCCGCGCTCGAGCAGATCATCAAGCGCGGCGGCAATCTCGGCGTGAAGGAGGTCGTGCTGGGCATGCCGCACCGCGGCCGCCTCAACGTCCTGACCCAGGTGATGGGCAAGCCGCATCGCGCGCTGTTCCACGAGTTCAAGGGCGGTTCGGCCAATCCTGATGCGGTCGAAGGCTCGGGCGACGTCAAATATCACCTCGGCGCGTCTTCGGATCGCGAGTTCGACGGCAACCGCATCCATCTGTCGCTGACCGCCAACCCCTCGCATCTGGAGATCGTCGATCCCGTGGTGCTCGGAAAAGTCCGCGCCAAGCAGGATCAGCACGGCGATCCGCCGGATATGCGCATCTCGGTGATGCCGCTGCTGATGCACGGTGACGCCGCGTTCGCCGGCCAGGGCGTGGTCGCGGAATGTTTCGGCCTGTCGGACCTGAAGGGCTACCGCACCGGCGGCTCCGTGCACTTCATCGTCAACAACCAGATCGGCTTCACCACCTATCCGCGTTATTCCCGTTCGTCGCCTTACCCGTCCGACGTGGCGAAGATGATCGACGCGCCGATCTTCCACGTCAACGGCGACGATCCGGAAGCCGTCGTGTTCGCGGCCAAGGTTGCGACCGAGTTCCGGCAGAAATTCCACAAGCCCGTCGTCATCGACATGTTCTGCTACCGCAGGCATGGCCATAACGAGGGCGACGAGCCGGCTTTCACCCAGCCGGTGATGTACAAGAAGATCGCGGCCCATCCGTCGACGCTCGAACTCTACGCCCGCCGCCTCATCAGCGAAGGCGTGTTGACCGGGGGCGAGGTCGAGAAGGCCAAGGCCGACTGGCGCGCGCGGCTCGATGCCGAACTCGAAGCCGGCTCCGGCTACAAGCCCAACAAGGCCGATTGGCTCGACGGCAAATGGGCCGGCTTCAAGATCGCCGATCAGGAAGAAGATGCGCGGCGTGGCGTCACCGGCGTCGACATCGCCGCCCTGAAGGACATCGGTCGCAAGATCACCAAGGTGCCGGACGGTTTCCGCGTCCACCGCACGATCCAGCGCTTCCTAGAAAACCGCGCCAAGGCGATCGACGGCGGCACGGGCATCGACTGGGCGACCGGCGAAGCGCTGGCGTTCTGCACGCTGCTCAACGAGAACCACCATGTCCGCCTGTCCGGACAGGATTCGGAGCGCGGCACTTTCTCGCAGCGCCACTCGGTCCTGATCGACCAGGAAGACGAGAGCCGCTACACGCCGTTCAACCATCTCGGTCACGAGCAGGGCCATTACGAGGTCATCAACTCGCTGCTGTCGGAAGAAGCCGTGCTCGGCTTCGAATACGGCTATTCGCTCGCCGAGCCGAACACGCTCACCCTGTGGGAAGCGCAGTTCGGCGACTTCGCCAACGGCGCGCAGGTCGTGTTCGACCAGTTCATCTCCTCGGGTGAGCGCAAATGGCTGCGCATGTCCGGCCTCGTCTGCCTCCTGCCGCACGGCTATGAAGGCCAGGGACCGGAGCACTCCTCGGCGCGTCTGGAGCGCTATCTGCAGATGTGCGCGGAAGACAACATGCAGGTGGTCTATCCGACCACGCCGGCGAACTACTTCCACGTGCTGCGCCGGCAGCTTCATCGCGAGATCCGCAAGCCGCTGATCGTGATGACGCCGAAGTCCCTGCTGCGTCACAAGCGGGCGGTGTCGCGTCTCGAGGAGCTCGCGAAGGGAACGACCTTCCACCGCATCCTCTATGACGACGCCCAGATGCTGCCGAGCGAAGCGATCAAGCTCGTTCCCGACGAGAAGATCCGCCGCATCGTGCTCTGCTCGGGCAAGGTCTATTACGACCTCTACGAGGAGCGCGAGAAGCGCGGCATGGACGACATCTATCTGATGCGCGTCGAGCAGCTCTATCCGGTGCCGCTCAAGGCGCTGGTGGCCGAACTGTCGCGCTTCAAGAAGGCCGAAGTGGTGTGGTGCCAGGAAGAGCCGCGCAACATGGGTGCCTGGCACTTCATCGAGCCCTATCTGGAGTGGGTGCTGAACCAGGTGAACGGTGCGAGCCGGCGTCCGCGTTATGTCGGCCGCGCCGCCTCCGCTGCGACCGCCACGGGTCTGATGTCGAAGCATCAGGCGCAGCTGAAGGCGTTCCTGGACGAAGCATTGAGCTGAGAAGTTTTTACACCTCGTCATGCCCCGCCTTGTGCGCAATTGCGCACCGGGGCGGGGGATCCAGTATTCCGCGCCGCCCGTCTCTATCACGACTGTCACGGCGTACTGGATCGCCCGCATCCGCGGGCGCTGACATCTGCACCTATGTCCGCATTGGCGATCTCCTTAAGGAAAAGACCATGACTGAAATTCGTGTGCCGACCCTCGGCGAATCCGTCACCGAGGCCACCATCGGCCGCTGGTTCAAGAAGGCCGGCGATCCCGTCGCCGTCGACGAGCCCTTGGTGGAGCTCGAGACCGACAAGGTCACCATCGAAGTCCCGGCGCCCTCAGCCGGCACGCTGAGCGAGATCATCGCCGCCGATGGTGCCACCGTCGCCGTCGGCGCGCTGCTCGGCCAGATTACCGAAGGCGCCGCCGGCGCTGCCAAGCCGGCAGCTGCGCCCGCGAAGCCCGCGGCTGCCGCTCCTGCGGCCGCTGCTGCTCCCGCCGCGGCGAAGGCGCCACCGGCCGATGCGCCGCTCGCTCCCTCCGTGCGAAAGCTCTCGGCCGAGACCGGCGTCGATGCCTCGACCGTTCCCGGCTCCGGCAAGGACGGGCGCGTCACCAAGGGCGACATGCTCGCCGCGATCGAGCGTGCGGCCTCAGCGCCGACCCCCGTCAACCAGCCGGCCGCAGCGGTTCAGGTCCGCGCACCGTCGCCGGCCGATGACGCCGCCCGCGAAGAGCGCGTCAAGATGACCCGGCTGCGCCAGACCATCGCGCGCCGCCTCAAGGACGTGCAGAACACCGCCGCGATGCTCACGACCTTCAACGAGGTCGACATGACCAACGTCATGGCGCTGCGTGCCCACTACAAGGATGCGTTCGAGAAGAAGCATGGCTCGAAGCTCGGCTTCATGGGCTTCTTCACCAAGGCCGTCGTCCAGGGGCTGAAGGACATCCCGGCCGTCAACGCCGAGATCGACGGCACCGATCTGATCTACAAGAACTACTATCACATCGGCGTCGCCGTCGGCACCGACAAGGGCCTCGTCGTGCCCGTGGTGCGCGACTGCGACAACAAGTCGATCGCCGACATCGAGAAGGGCATCGCCGATTTCGGCCGCCGCGCCCGCGACGGCCAGCTCAAGATCGACGAGATGCAGGGCGGCACCTTCACCATCACCAATGGCGGCATCTACGGCTCGCTGATGTCGACCCCGATCCTGAACGCGCCGCAGTCCGGCATCCTCGGCATGCACAAGATCCAGGAGCGGCCGATGGTCGTCGGCGGCAAGATCGAGGTCCGCCCGATGATGTATCTGGCGCTGTCCTACGATCACCGCGTCATCGACGGCAAGGAAGCCGTGACCTTCCTTGTCCGCGTCAAGGAGAGCCTGGAAGATCCGGCGCGCCTGGTGCTCGATCTCTGATCGCTGATGCTCTGCGAGCGCCGTCGCCTTTCGCGACGGCGCGTGTCGAACTATGGAGGCGCGCGTGACGGATAAAGTCGTTGTCATCACCGGCGGCAGCCGCGGCATCGGCCGTGCGACCGCAATTGCCGCCGCGGCACGCGGCTTCCGGATCGTTGTCGGCTATGCCAGCAACAAGACGGCCGCCGATGAGGTGGTCGCCGAGATCGCGGCCAGCAACGGCAAGGCCATCGCGGTGAAATGCGACGTCGCCGAGGAAAGCGACATCCTGGCGCTGTTCAAGGCCGCGGACGCGTTCGGCACGCTCGGCGCGCTCGTCAACAATGGCGGTATTGTCGGGACCAGCGGCGTGCGCGTCGACGAGATGTCGGCCGAGCGCATCCAGCGTGTGATGGCGGTCAACGTCACCGGCTCCATCCTCTGCGCGCGCGAAGCCGTGAAGCGGATGTCGACCAGGCATGGCGGCCAGGGCGGCGTCATCGTCAATCTGTCGTCGGTTGCGGCCAAGCTCGGCGCGCCGAACACCTATGTCGACTATGCCGCGTCCAAGGGCGCGATCGATTCCTTCACCATCGGCCTCGGCTATGAGGTTGCCGGCGAGGGCATTCGCGTCGCGGGCATCCGCCCCGGCCTGATCGACACCGAAATCCACGCTGCCGGCGGTGAGCCCGACCGCGCCCATCGCTTGGCCCATATGGTGCCGATGAAGCGCGTCGGTACGGCCGATGAAGTCGCCAATGCCATCGTCTGGCTGATGTCGGACGATGCCTCCTACGTTACCTCAGCCATTCTCGATGTGTCCGGCGGACGCTGACGCGCCGCGCGGACGCTGACACATCCTTCAACGCTAAACTTACGGGACTTTCTCTCATGGCTACCTACGATCTCGTCGTCATCGGCACCGGACCGGGCGGTTATGTCTGCGCGGTGCGTGCAGCGCAGCTCGGCATGAAAGTCGCCGTGGTGGAAAAGAACGCGACGCTCGGCGGCACCTGCCTCAATGTCGGCTGCATGCCGTCGAAGGCGCTGCTGCATGCCTCCGAAATGTTCGAGGAGGCCGGGCATTCCTTCGCCAAGATGGGCGTCAGCGTCTCCGCGCCGAAGCTCGATTTGCCTGCGATGATGAACTTCAAGCAGCAGGGCATCGACGGCAACGTCAAGGGCGTCGAGTTCCTGATGAAGAAGAACAAGATCGACGTGCTCAAGGGCGCCGGCAAGATTCTCGGCACCGGCAAGGTCGAGATCTCCGCCGACGGCAAGTCGCAGGTCGTCGAAACCAAGAGCATCGTGATCGCCACCGGCTCGGACATCGCGCGGCTCAAGGGCATCGAGATCGACGAGACCCGCATCGTGTCGTCGACCGGTGCGCTGTCGCTGGACAAGGTCCCCGGCAAGTTGCTGATCGTCGGCGCCGGCGTGATCGGCCTCGAGCTCGGCTCGGTCTGGCACCGTCTCGGCGCCGAAGTGGTCGTCGTCGAATTCCTCGACCGCATCCTGCCCGGCATGGACGGCGAGATCGCCAAGCAATTCCAGCGCATCCTGGAGAAGCAGGGCTTTGCCTTCAAGCTCAGTGCCAAGGTCACGGGCGTGGACACCTCCGGCAAGACGCTGAAGGCGACGATCGAGCCCGCCGCGGGGGGCGCTGCCGAGACGCTGGAGGCCGACGTCGTTCTCGTCTGTATCGGCCGTGTGCCGTACACGGAGGGGCTCGGCCTGAAGGAAGCCGGTGTTGCACTCGACAATCGCGGCCGCGTGCAGATCGACCCGCATTTCGCCACCAGCGTGAAGGGCGTCTATGCCATCGGCGACGTCGTCGCGGGCCCGATGCTCGCGCACAAGGCCGAGGATGAAGGCGTCGCGGTTGCCGAGATCATCGCCGGGCAGGCCGGCCACGTGAACTACGATGTTATCCCAGGCGTCGTGTATACCACGCCGGAAGTATCCTCCGTCGGCAAGACCGAGGAGGAGCTGAAGCAGGCGGGCGTGGCTTATACGGTCGGAAAGTTTCCCTTTACCGCCAACGGGCGCTCCAAGGTCAACCAGACCACCGACGGCTTTGTGAAGATTCTCGCAGATGCGAAGACCGATCGCGTCCTCGGCGTGCACATTATCGGCCGCGAAGCCGGCGAAATGATCCATGAGGCAGCCGTTCTCATGGAGTTTGGCGGCAGCGCGGAGGATCTCGCGCGCACGTGCCACGCGCACCCGACGCGCTCCGAGGCCATCAAGGAAGCCGCGCTTGCAGTCGGCAAGCGGGCCATCCATATGTAGGTCGCGCCCAGCGCCGAATCGGGCGGGAAACACATGCTACGCCGCCTGCTTCAACCGGTCTGGGTCCTGCTTGCGATCATCTTCCTGATCGAAGCCTGGCTGTGGGACCATCTCGAACCGATCGTCGCGCGGGTTGTCGCAATCGTCCCGCTTGCGCGGTTCAAGCAATGGCTGTCGGACCGCGTCGATGCGCTGTCGCCAGCGATGACGCTGATCGTGTTCGCTGTACCGATCGTCCCGCTGTTTCCGCTCAAGCTGGTTGGCCTGTGGCTGCTCACGCACGAATACTGGACCAGCGCGGTCTTCACCATCGTGTTCGCAAAGCTGCTCGGGGTCGGCGTCACCGCCTTCGTGTTCGACGTGACGCGCGACAAGCTGATGGAGATGGCGTGGTTCGAGCGGCTCTATGATCTGGTGCTGAAGCTGCGTGCCAAGGCCGCCGAGCTGGTCGATCCGGTCAAGCGACGCATCAAGGAGCTGATCGCCGGCAACGGCGAAGGCTGGTCCTCCCGCACGCTCCGCCTGATCCAGCGCTTTCGCAAGAGCGTGCACGAAGCGCGGTGAAGCCTCACCGCAGACTCGCTGTCATCGCCCGGCTTGACCGGGCGATCCAGTATTCCAGAGACGGCAATGGCTACGGAGAAGCCGCGGCGTACTGGATGCCCCGGTCAAGCCGGGGCATGACAGCGCGCATGTCGCTGCGCTCATGCGGGCTACGAGCCTCAATGCAGATGCAGCAGATGCGGCGACCATGCGCCGAGCATGGTCATCCCAAGTCCGGCAAGCGACAGCAGGCCCGCGATCCAGGCGAGCGGCAGCATGCCGGTGATGATGGTGGCTGAGGCCAGCACGATGCCGATCTGGAAGGCGGCGGACGCCAGCTCGAAGTGATGATATTTCGCAGTCGCCTCGTCGCGCTCATGCTCGGCGTGCTTGGCCTTTTCGGCCAGCTGCTCGGTGCCTTCGCCGGTCTCCGGCTCGGAGCGGTAGCGCTGCGCGGTCTTCTGCCAGTCCTCGATCTGCTTCTGCACGGCCACCTTGTTGGCCTCGTCGCTCGCCGCGCCGAGGATGAGCTTGCCCTGGTCGGCCATGGTCTGCACCACGGTGCGGCGGATGCTCTTGGCCTGGAAGAACGCCCAGAGGTTGGAGGCCTCGACGTTCTTGCTGATCGATTCGGTCTGGGCGCCCTTGCCGAGCGTCTCGGAGATCGCCAGGAACAGCGCCAGAACCGCGATCAGGAGCGCGATCTTCTTGTTCGAGCCGGACGCGTGTTCGGCGTGCTCGGCATGCTCCATGCTTTCATGTGCGCTCATAAATCCCTCCTGCCTGTTTACCAACGATTGACCGAACTGCGCGACGGGCGCAAGTGGCAAGCCGCGATGGCCGTTGCAATTAAGGGTTTCGCGTCGGGGCTGATCTAGTCCTGTCCCATGACCACAGCGGAATTCATCGCAGCCTGCGTCTGGCCTTCCATCCTCGCATCCGCGCTTGCGCTGCTGAAGGCCCGCAACACCGCGGCCTTTCCGTTCGTCGGCAAGATTGTCCTCGCGCTTGGCCTGACCTACATCGGCCTGTTGCGGTTTTATGACAAGAGCTCGATCATCGCAGTCAACGACGTCCATGTCGGCCTCGTTGTTCTGGGCCTGATTATCGTCGGCTCGCAGCTGCGACAACCTCCGCTGTACGGCTCATGGCGTGACCAGGCGAAGGCGTTCGCCTCGATGATCCTGATCGTGCTGCTCGGCAGCGGTCTTGCATGGTATGCCGGACGAATGCTGTTTCTCGATCACCTGACGTCCCGCCTTGTGATCGAAGGCCGTGTCGATCGTGCGTGGAGGTCAGGTAGCCGCCGCAAAGCGGACTATCTCGTTCGCATCGCGGGCCAACCGGTGAAGGTCACGGCGCCGCTGTACGAGCGGCTGGAGACGTTCAGGCCGATGGTCCGCGTCGAGGTCGGGCGCGGCTCGAACTACGTCTACGATATCGAGTATCTCGCCAACTGAGCCGCTATCGGCGCGGATGCGCGCTGGCATAGACTTCCAGCAGCCGCTCGGCATCGATGCCGGTATAGATCTGCGTGGTCGAGAGCGAGGCATGGCCGAGCAATTCCTGGATCGCGCGCAAATCGCCGCCGCGTGACAACAGGTGCGTGGCGAAGGAATGCCGGAGCGCGTGCGGCGTGGCGCTGTCGGGCAGGCCGAGCGCGCCGCGCAGCCGCTCCATCGCGAGCTGGATGATGCGCGGGCTCAAGGGCCCGCCGCGTGCGCCGACGAAGATCGGCCCCTCCGCCGGCAGCGGATACGGGCACATGGAAACGTATTCTTGCACCAGTGCGAGCACGTTCTGGAGCACCGGCACCATGCGGGTCTTGTTGCCTTTGCCCGTCACGATCAGCACGTCGCCTTCACCGGGACGCGGGACCTCGCGGCGCGTCAGCCCCAGCGCTTCGGAGATGCGCAGGCCTGAGCCGTAGAGGAGAGCCATCACGGCGGCGTCGCGCGCAAGAATCCAGGTCTCGCGGTCCTCGCCGGCGCGCTCGTCGGCGTCCGCAAGACGTTTGGCCGACGCCATCGGCAGCGGCTTGGGCAGGCTCTTTGCGACTTTCGGCGCGCGGATCGCCGAGAGCGCCCCGACCTTGCCCTTGCCTTCGCGCTCGAGAAAGCGGCCGAACGAGCGCAGGCCCGCGAGCGCGCGCATCAGGCTGCGGCCGGCAATATCGTCGGCGCGGCGCATCGCCATGAAGGCTCTGATATCGGTGGCCTCCAGCGCGGCGAAACGCTTTAGCGTCACTCGCTCGCCCCAATGGCCGCAGAGGAAAATCAGGCACTGCCGCAAATCGCGGGCATAGGCTTCCAGCGTCTTCGGCGACAGCCGCCGCTCCGCGCCGAGATGCGACAGCCAGCGCGTCATCTCCCGCGCGATGTCAGGATCGGCGCTGGCGAGCTCGATTTGTGGGGCGGCCGCTTTGCTCATGCGCTCTGGACGTGGTGATTCCACTCAGTATATCGCATCACACTCGTTTATCGTTCGCTAAGGCCGCCTCAGGGCGCTAGCCTTGAAGCCCCCGGGTTCCGATTCCCCCTCCATGGATCACACGTCGCGCAGCAACGCCGTCTCCGCCAACGCGACCCGCATGGTCGACGTGCTGGTGCCGGTCGCGCTCGACCAGACCTATTCCTACAAGGTGCCGCGCGGAATGGAGCTGAAGGCGGGCGATATTATTGGCGTGCCGCTCGGCCCGCGCGAGGTGCTCGCCGTGGTCTGGGCCGAAAACGCCAATCCTGATCCGCGCCTGCACAACCGCCTCAAGGAGGTCAGCGAAAAGCTCGACATCCCGCCGTTGAAGCCCGAGCTGCGTGCGGTCGTGGACTGGATCGCCAATTACACGTTGAGCCCGCGCGGCATGGTGCTGCGCATGTGCCTGCGGATGGGCGAAAACCTCGGCCCCGAGCGGGTGCGCGCCGGCGTGCGCCTGGTCGGCGATCCGCCAAAACGTCTGACGCCGGCGCGGCAGCGCCTGATCGAGGTGCTGTCGGACCGGCTGCTGCACGGCAAGTCCGAGGCGGCCAGAGAGGCCGGGGTTTCGGCCGGCGTGATCGACGGCCTCGTCGACGAAGGAACGCTCTCGGTCGAGCCGATGCCCCCGCCTCCGCCGCCGCCGGCCCCAGATCCGGATTTCAGCCGGCCGGATTTTTCGCCGCTTCAGCGCGCCGGGGTCGATGCCATGCGCGCACTCGCCGCCAACGGCAGCTTTCACGTCGCGCTGCTCGACGGTGTCACCGGCTCGGGCAAGACCGAGGTTTACTTCGAAGCCGTCGCCGAGGCGATCCGCCGCGGAAAACAGTCGCTCATCCTGATGCCGGAGATCGCGCTCACCGGCCAGTTCCTCGATCGCTTCGCGCAGCGCTTTGGCGTGCGCCCTCTGGAATGGCATTCCGAGCTGACGCCGCGCACCCGCGCGCGCAATTGGGCGGCGATCTCCGAGGGCAGCGCGCCGGTTGTGGTCGGCGCGCGCTCGGCGCTCTTTCTGCCCTACGCCAATCTCGGCCTCATCGTGGTCGATGAAGAGCACGACCAAGCCTACAAGCAGGACGAGGGCGTGCATTATCACGCCCGTGACATGGCGGTGGTGCGCGCGCATATCGCAAAGGTTCCGATCGTGCTGGCGTCGGCGACGCCGTCGGTCGAATCCGAGGTCAATGCGCGCAAGAACCGCTATCAGCGCATCGCTCTGCCGTCGCGCTTCGGCGGCCAGCACATGCCACATATCGAGGCCATTGACATGCGCCGCGAGCCGCCGGCGCGCGGCCGCTTCATCTCGCCGCGGCTGGCGTCCGAGATCAGGACCGCGATCGAGCGGCGCGAGCAGGCGCTACTGTTCCTCAATCGCCGCGGTTATGCGCCGTTGACGCTGTGCCGCGCCTGCGGCCATCGCTTCGCCTGCACCATCTGCGATGCCTGGCTGGTCGATCACCGCTTCCGCCAGCGCCTCGTCTGTCACCATTGCGGCTTCTCGATGCCGCGCCCGCAAACCTGTCCGCATTGCGCGGCGGAGGAATCGCTGGTCGCGGTCGGGCCCGGCGTCGAGCGCTTGCAGGAGGAGGCGGCGGCGCTGTTCCCGGAGGCCCGCACCATGGTGCTGTCGAGCGATCTCATCACCTCGATCGAGACGATGCGCTCCGAGCTGAACGACATCGCGGAGGGCCGCGTCGACGTCATCATCGGCACCCAGCTCGTCGCCAAGGGCCACAATTTTCCGCGGCTCAATCTGGTGGGCGTGGTCGATGCGGATCTCGGCCTGTCCAATGGCGATCCGCGCGCCTCCGAGCGCACCTGGCAGTTGCTCAACCAGGTGATCGGCCGCGCCGGGCGCGAGCAGGGCCGTGGCATCGGTTATCTCCAGACCCACCAGCCCGATCATCCCGTGATGAAGGCGCTGATCGCCTGCGACCGCGAAGCGTTCTACGATAGCGAGATCGATTTGCGCGAACGCACGCTCTATCCGCCGTTCGGGCGGCTCGCGAGCCTGATCATTTCCGCCGGCGACCGGCCGAGCGCCGAAGGCTTTGGCCGCCACCTCGTTGCGCTCGCGCCGCGCGACGAACGCGTTGTGGTGCTGGGCCCGGCGGAAGCCCCGCTCGCGGTCATCAAGGGCCGCTACCGCTTCCGCATCCTGGTGAAATCGGCGCGCGGCTTCGACCTGTCGGATTATCTGCGCAACTGGCTTGCCGCATGCCCGAAGCCGAAGGGCAATCAAAAGCTCGAAGTCGACGTCGATCCGCAGAGCTTTTTGTGAGCTGCAAAACTCCCCGTCATTGCGAGCGCAGCGACTTGTCCGCCGAAGCTTTAGCGAAGGCGGAAGCAATCCAGAATCCCTCCACGGAGGCAGTCTGGATTGCTTCGTCTCTCCGCTCCTCGCAATAACGGCGGAAGAACAAACAAAAAGCCCGCCGTCCCCCAAGACGGCGAGCTTGTTTCAGGCGTCGCGCTTTAGGAGACGACTTCGGCAGTGACGCGGCCGACGCCGGCGCCGGTGAGGCCGATGGCACGGGCAGCGCCCGTGGAGAGGTCGAGGACACGGCCGCGGATGAACGGGCCACGGTCGTTGATGGTGACGATGACGCTCGAGCCGCCATGGGTGACACGCAGCTTGGTGCCGAACGGCAGTGAACGGTGCGCCGCGGTCATGGCGTTCTGGTTGAAGCGCTGGCCGGAGGCGGTCCTGCTGCCGGACTCGTTCCCGTAAAAGGAAGCCATGCCGGAGAAGGAACGTCCGGTGCCCTGCGACGGCGTCATCGATGCATTGGCGTTACGCCAATCGGAGGTCGTGTTGGCATCGGTCTGGGCGTGGTGGCGGTGATGATGGTGGGAATAGCGATGGTGATGGCGGGATTTGGCGGAAGCTTCGGTGGCAGTTCCCCCGATGAGAAGAGTTGCGGCAACAAAGGCGATCGCCTTACGCGGCCGGGTCACTGAGCCCAGCGTCTTCAAACAAAGCATATATTGGTCCCTAAGCTAGTATTGCCACATATGTGGCAAGTGGAGCCCCCGTAAGTTTGCGAGCGGGATCGCGTTTCGATTCCTAATGAGGCGTGAATTGGGCAGTAAATCCGTTCTGTGTCGCTGTGTAATATCTTGTTACCGGCAGGGATATTCGGCCGACATTCCGTAATATTGGAATTTAGCAGTTTGTTAACCTCTATATTACTCGCGAATACTGTAAAACGAAGTCATCGCTTTCCGCATTTAGAATTCAGAAAGTATTCGGCGAGTGGAGCCGGGAGGGCTGGAATCACGCCTCAGCGATCCGTGTTCATGGCGGCTATGCGCTGAGGGCAGGAACCAATCGCCGGCCTCGGCTCAGGGTTGGGCTTAAGCGCTGTGGCAATTCCGCGGCATGGCAAGGTCGTCGTCGCGTCGTCGTGGAGTGCGACGAACTGGCGACAGAACGTCATGCCTTTAATTTGGCGTCATGTTGCACGTGCGCGCCTGCTATGTTAGCAAAGCCGCGATTTTAACGAGCCCGGCACTTCCGTGCGGGGTCGAAAATCGAAGTCCCGCTTGAATTCCAAGGGCTTGGATCGCTAGGCGCCGCTTCGTGGCGACGGTTTTTCCCTTGCGAGTTTGACAGCAAAAAGAGCACGTCTGTGGCTGCAGAAGATACGTCCGTTTCCGGTGTGTCGGGCCGTTATGCAACGGCCTTGTTTGAACTGGCCCGCGACCAGAAAGTGGTCGACGAGGTCAAAGCCGATCTCGAAAAATTCGAGGGCATGCTGAACGAAAGCGCCGATCTGAAGCGCCTCGTCCGCAGCCCCGTGTTCGCGGCCGATGCCCAGTCCAGAGCCCTCTCGGCCGTGCTGGACAAGGCCGGCATCGCCGGCATCTCCGCCAATTTCCTGAAAGTGCTGACCGCCAACCGCCGCCTGTTCGCGGTGGCTGACGTCATCCGCGCCTATCGCGCCCTGGTCGCCAAGTTCAAGGGCGAGGCGACGGCCGACGTCACCGTGGCGGAGGCGCTCTCGGACAAGAATCTCGACGCCCTCAAGGTTGCCCTGAAGTCGGTGACCGGCAAGGACGTCGCGCTCAACGTGAAGGTCGATCCCTCGATCATCGGTGGCCTCGTGGTCAAGCTTGGCAGCCGAATGATCGATAGCTCGCTTCGCACCAAACTCAATTCGATCAAGCACGCGATGAAAGAGGCAGGCTGATGGACATCCGCGCCGCGGAAATTTCCGCGATCCTCAAGGACCAGATCAAGAATTTCGGCCAGGAAGCTGAAGTCTCCGAAGTCGGACAGGTGCTGTCCGTCGGCGACGGTATCGCTCGCGTTTTCGGTCTGGATAACGTCCAGGCCGGTGAAATGGTCGAATTCGAGAACGGCACCCGCGGCATGGCGCTGAACCTCGAAACCGACAACGTCGGTATCGTTATTTTCGGCGCTGACCGCGAGATCAAGGAAGGTCAGACCGTCAAGCGCACCCGCGCCATCGTGGACGCGCCGGTCGGCAAGGGCCTGCTCGGCCGCGTCGTCGACGCGCTCGGCAACCCCATCGACGGCAAGGGCCCGATCCAGGCCGACAAGCGCATGCGCGTCGACGTCAAGGCGCCCGGCATCATTCCGCGCAAGTCGGTGAACGAGCCGATGGCGACCGGCCTCAAGGCGATCGATGCCCTGATCCCGATCGGCCGCGGCCAGCGCGAGCTGATCATCGGCGACCGTCAGACCGGCAAGACCGCGATCGCGCTCGACACCATCCTCAACCAGAAGCCGCTCAACGCGCAGCCGGACGAGAACATCAAGCTGTATTGCGTCTACGTCGCGATCGGCCAGAAGCGCTCGACGGTTGCCCAGTTCGTGAAGGTGCTGGAAGAGCAGGGCGCGCTCGAATATTCGATCATCGTCGCCGCCACCGCGTCGGATCCGGCACCGATGCAGTACATCGCGCCGTTCACCGGCTGCACCATGGGCGAGTACTTCCGCGACAACGGCATGCACGCCGTCATCATCTATGACGATTTGTCCAAGCAGGCCGTCGCCTACCGCCAGATGTCGCTCCTGC
The DNA here is from genome assembly GCF_023073215.1 of Bradyrhizobium sp. 35. NCBI lineage: Bacteria > Pseudomonadati > Pseudomonadota > Alphaproteobacteria > Hyphomicrobiales > Nitrobacteraceae > Bradyrhizobium > Bradyrhizobium sp. 35. Next base: position 38,393 of record NZ_JADPJC010000044.1, on the reverse strand, counting down.
TGCGCCGCCCGCCGGGCCGCGAAGCCTATCCGGGCGACGTATTCTATCTGCATTCCCGCCTGCTCGAGCGCGCGGCGAAGCTGAACAAGGACCAGGGTTCGGGCTCGCTGACGGCGCTGCCGGTCATCGAAACCCAGGCCAACGACGTGTCGGCCTACATTCCGACCAACGTCATCTCGATCACCGACGGCCAGATCTTCCTGGAAACCGACCTGTTCTTCCAGGGCATTCGCCCCGCGGTGAACGTCGGTCTGTCGGTGTCGCGCGTCGGCTCCTCGGCACAGACGAAGGCCACCAAGAAGGTCGCCGGCAAGATCAAGGGCGAGCTCGCGCAGTACCGCGAAATGGCGGCGTTCGCGCAGTTCGGCTCCGACCTCGACGCCTCGACCCAGCGCCTGCTCAATCGCGGCTCGCGTCTGACCGAGCTCCTGAAGCAGCCGCAGTTCGCGCCGCTGAAGATGGAAGAGCAGGTCTGCGTGATCTGGGCCGGCACCAACGGCTATCTCGACCCGCTGCCGGTCAACAAGGTGCGCGCGTTCGAGGACGGTCTGTTGTCGCTGCTGCGCGGCAAGAACGTCGAGATCCTCAACGCGATCCGCGACAGCCGCGATCTCTCCGACGACACCGCCGCCAAGCTGAAGTCGGTGGTCGAAGGTTTCGCCAAGAGCTTCGCATAAGAGAACGGTCGCAAGGCCGGGCTTCTTGTCCCGGCCTTCCGTGCCTCACTGCATGGAAACGAAGACGTGGATGCCCGGGACACGCCCGGGCATGACGACTGGGATAGGCTAGCGGCTTGATCCAAGGGGTCGAACCGCCGGGGTGAACGAAGAATGGCGTCACTTAAAGACATGCGCGTCCGCATCGCCTCCACCAAGGCGACGCAGAAGATCACCAAGGCCATGCAGATGGTCGCGGCGTCCCGGTTGCGCCGCGCCCAGCAAGCGGCCGAGGCGGCGCGGCCCTATGCCGACAAGATGAGCGCGGTGATCTCCAACATCGCCAGCGCTGCCGCCGGTTCGCCCGGCGCCCCGGTGCTGCTGGCCGGCACCGGCAAGGATCAGGTTCACCTACTGCTGGTCTGCACCGGCGAGCGTGGTCTGTCCGGCGCGTTCAACTCCTCGATCGTGCGCCTCGCGCGCGAGCGCGCCCAGGCGCTGTTGGCGCAGGGCAAGGAAGTCAAATTCTTCTGCGTCGGCCGCAAGGGCTACGAGCAGCTCCGCCGCCTGTACGACAAGCAGATCGTCGAGCATCTCGACCTGCGCGGCGTTCGTCAGCTCGGCTTCGTCAACGCGGACGACATCGCCAAGAAGGTGCTGGCCCGCTTCGATAACGGCGAATTCGACGTCTGCACGCTGTTCTACGCGCAGTTCAAGTCGGTGATCGCCCAGGTCCCGACCGCGCAGCAGATCATTCCGCTGACCGTGGAAGAAAAGGCGGCGACCGCGCCGTCGACGTCCTACGACTATGAGCCGGAGGAAGACGAACTCCTCTCCGGCCTGTTGCCGCGGAACATCGCGGTGCAGATTTTCCGTGCGCTGCTGGAAAACAACGCCTCGTTCTATGGCGCGCAGATGAGCTCCATGGACAACGCCACCCGCAACGCCGGCGAAATGATCCGCAAGCAAACCCAGATCTACAACCGAACCCGTCAAGCCCAGATCACCAAGGAGCTGATCGAGATCATCTCCGGCGCCGAGGCGGTCTGACGCACGAACCAAACGACGGTCGTTCAAGTAAAGAATTTCGAAGGAGAGCTTCATGGCTACAGCAGCTACCCAGGTCGGTCGCGTCACCCAGGTCATGGGCGCCGTCGTCGACGTTCAGTTCGAAGGCCATCTGCCGGCCATTCTGAATTCGTTGGAAACCAGGAACGGCAACATCCGCCTCGTGCTGGAAGTTGCACAGCATCTCGGTGAGTCCACCGTGCGCACGATCGCGATGGACGTGACCGAAGGTCTGGTCCGCGGCCAGGAAGTGACCGACACCGGTCAGCCGATCTCGGTTCCGGTGGGTGCAGGCACGCTCGGGCGCATCATGAACGTGATCGGCGAGCCGATCGACGAAGCCGGTCCGATCCAGTCCGAAGGCATGCGCGCCATCCACCAGGAAGCGCCGAGCTACACCGACCAGTCGACCGAAGCTGAAATTCTCGTCACCGGCATCAAGGTCGTCGACTTGCTCGCGCCCTACGCCAAGGGCGGCAAGATCGGCCTGTTCGGCGGCGCCGGCGTCGGCAAGACCGTGCTGATTCAGGAGCTGATCAACAACGTCGCGAAGGCGCACGGTGGTTACTCCGTGTTCGCCGGCGTCGGCGAGCGTACCCGCGAGGGCAACGACCTCTATCACGAGTTCATCGAGTCCAAGGTCAACGCCGATCCGCATAATCCGGATCCGAGCGTCAAGTCGAAGTGCGCGCTGGTGTTCGGCCAGATGAACGAGCCGCCCGGCGCTCGCGCCCGCGTCGGCCTCACCGGTCTGACCGTCGCCGAGCACTTCCGCGACCAGGGCCAGGACGTGCTGTTCTTCGTCGACAACATCTTCCGCTTCACCCAAGCCGGCTCTGAAGTGTCGGCGCTGCTCGGTCGTATCCCGAGCGCCGTGGGTTACCAGCCGACGCTCGCCACCGACATGGGCGCGCTGCAGGAGCGCATCACCACCACGCAGAAGGGTTCGATCACCTCGGTGCAGGCCATTTACGTTCCGGCCGACGACTTGACCGACCCGGCGCCCGCGACCTCGTTCGCGCATTTGGACGCCACCACGGTGTTGAACCGCGCGATCTCGGAAAAGGGCATCTATCCGGCGGTGGACCCGCTCGACTCGACCTCGCGCATGCTCTCGCCGCTCGTCGTCGGCCAGGAGCACTACGACACCGCGCGTCAGGTCCAGCAGGTGCTGCAGCGCTACAAGTCGCTGCAGGACATCATCGCCATTCTCGGCATGGACGAGCTTTCGGAAGAGGACAAGCTGACGGTGGCCCGCGCCCGCAAGATTGAGCGCTTCCTGTCGCAGCCGTTCCACGTCGCCGAAATCTTCACCGGCTCGCCCGGCAAGTTCGTCGACCTCGCGGACACCATCAAGGGCTTCCGCGGCCTCTGCGAAGGCAAGTACGACCACCTGCCGGAAGCCGCCTTCTACATGGTCGGCACCATCGAAGAGGCGATCGAGAAGGGCAAGAAGCTGGCGGCCGAGGCGGCCTAAGCTGCGAAGGGCGAGCAGGGAGTAGCGAATAGTCGCGCCGCTCCCGCTCCATTCGCAATTCGCTACTCACCATTCGCAGGTTTCCAATGGCCACCTTCCACTTCGATCTCGTCTCGCCGGAAAAGCTCGCCTTCTCGGGCGAGGTCGACCAGGTCGATATCCCCGGCGTCGAAGGTGACTTCGGCGTGCTGGCGGGACACGCGCCGGTCGTGGCCGCGATCCGGCCCGGCATTCTCACCGTGACCACCGGCGGCAAGCACGAGAAGATCATCGTGCTCGGCGGTATCGCCGAAGTCTCCGAGAAGGGCCTGACCGTACTCGCCGACGTCGCGACCTCGCTGGCCGAGCTCGACCGCGCGCAGTTCGCCGCGACCATCTCGGAGATGGAAGAGGGCTTGAAGGAGCACGAAGGCAACGAGCTCGATCAAGCCATCGCCCGGCTCGACCACTTCAAGAGCATCCAGCAGCAGCTCAGCAGCACGGCGATGCACTAAGCCCCGGTGCACTGCGCCGGGGCCCGAACTGAAAATTCCTGAATAAGTTCAGCGCTCGTCACGGGAGTGGCGGGCGCTGAAACTTTGTTGCACGGCGCCGCCGATAGCGCCATTCTGCGCCCGCGAACTTTGTTCCGGGGGCCGACCGCAGATGAAACGCAAGATCGCAGCGATTTTCGCGGCCGATATTGCCGGTTACTCGCGACTGGTTGCGGAAGACGAAGAGGAGACGCTGCGGCGTCTCGCCGCCTATCGCGAGGTCGTCGATGATTTCATTGCCAGGGCGGGCGGACGCATCTTCAACACCGCGGGCGATGCCGTGCTTGCGGAATTTCCAAGCGCAGTCGATGCGGTGCGCTGCGCGATCGACATTCAGGAATCCCTGCGAACCCGCAACATGGCCTATCCGCCGAGCCGGCAGATGTCGTTCCGCATCGGTATCACCATCGGTGACGTGGTCGAGCGCGACGGCGATCTGCTCGGTGACGGCGTCAATATCGCCGCCCGGCTCGAGGGCCTCGCCGAGGTCGGGGGCATCTGCGTCTCCCGCGCCGTGCACGAGCAGGTCGCCAACAAGCTGTCGGTGCAGTTCGCCGATATCGGCGCGCAGGAGGTCAAGAACATCCCGACGCCGGTGCACGCCTACATGGTGGCGATGCGGCGCGGGGACGGTAGCTACGCGACGCCGCAGATCAAGAAGGTGACGAAGGCTGAGGCCGCGCCGAACTGGATGTGGCCGCTGGTGGTCGGTGTCGTCTCCGTCGTCGCCATCGGCGTCGGCGGCTTCCTCTATTTCACCAAGCTCGAGACGACCAGGGCGCCGGCGGTTGCAGTGACCGCGCCAAGCCCAGCATCAAGTCCGATGCCCAACGCGGCTGCGGCAGCAGCGCCAAGCCCGTCATCCACCATGGCGGCGAAAGCGCCGATGCCCATGCCGGCACCATCGGCTTCACCGATGGCCGGCAAGTTTCCTGCCGACAGCGTCCCCTTCATCAACGAGCGCATCCGCAACTACCTGGCCGGCGACTATTCCGCTGCCGGCGACTACAAGGCGTTCGCACTCAATGTCGGCGGGTTCACCGGCGCGTCGTTGAATCAGCCGAACGAGGAAGCCGCGCGCAACGCCGCACTCGATCAGTGCCAGAAGCGCGCCGATGCCGCGCAGTCGCCGCGGCGTTGCGAGCTCTATGCAGTCGGCAACAATGTGGTCTACACGCACGGCAAACCGCCGATGCCGCCGCAACCGTTCGTCCGGCATGATGCCATGACCGAGCGCGCCTTCGCCTCGAAAGACTTTCCGATGGTGCGCGATCCCGCCAAGGTCCGGCTCGAGAACATGTTCGTGCCCGCGGCAAAATCCCGCGCGGTCGCGCTCGGCCCCGGCGGCCAATATTTCATGGTGATGGGCGCATCGTCCACCGACGATGCCGCGCGGCGTTCACTGGAATCGTGCGGTGCGATCGCCGGCGTCGCCTGCCTGGTCGTTGCGGTCGACGAGAATTTCGTCGTGCCGATCCCGACCCTGCTCCGGATCACCGGCTTCTTCCATGCGGCGTCGAACGCCTCGATCATCGCAGATGCGCGCGACGAGGTCGTGCGCAAGCTCGCCGACGGCATGGGCTGGAACGCCGTCGCGGTCGGCACCGCGGGCCGGCCGGGCCTCGGCCTCAAGGCCGCGGACGAGCAGACCGCCGTCAATTCCGCGCTCGCCGACTGCGCCAAGCGCGACAGCGACTGCCACCTCATCGCAATCGGCCCGTTCACGGTGGGACCGATCAACTAGGCTCACGCAAATTTCCGGGCAAAGTTCTCTAATGATTTCAACCCCGTTCTACTGTGCATGGGGTTGTTTTTCGCGTTTTTAGTTCGCGAACGGCGCAAACTGCTGCGCCACTGCGCTGTAGACGTGGCGGCGGAACGGCACCACGACATCGGGGACGCGGTCGAGCCGCTCCCAGCGCCAGGCGTCGAACTCGGCGGGCTGCCCGTTGCGCGGCGTCAGCGGATCGATCTCGTCATCCTTGCCGGTGAAGCGTAACGCGAACCATTTCTGGCGCTGGCCGCGGAATTTCGCCAGTCGATGTGTCTGCGGCCCGTCATATGGCGGGAATTCGTAAGTCAACCAGTCGGTCTCGCCGAGATAGGATGCGCTCTTGACGCTGGTCTCTTCCCAGAGCTCGCGCAGCGCGGCATCGCGCAAACCCTCGCCCTCGTCGACGCCGCCCTGCGGCATCTGCCAGTCCAGACCCGGCAGGATGATCTCGGGTCCGTCGCCCTTGAAGCGGTGCCCGATCAGCACGCGGCCATCGGCATTGAACAGCGCGATTCCGACATTGGGACGGTAGGGTTTTTCAGTGCTCACGCGTGGATCTCTCGTCGTCATTTCAGGCTGTGCATTAGAGCGTTTTCGAGCGAAGTGGATACCGGTTCGCGTCAAGAAAACGCGTCAAAATAAAAAACTAGAGCCCCGTCCCGATTCTATCGGAACGGAACTGGCTCTAGCATCAACCTGGAATGGCGACTTGAACTAATCCTGCGCCAGCGCGGAAAATTCCTTCACCACGCGCTCGTAGACCGGGCGCTTGAACGGGACGATCAGCCCGGTCAGGTTCTTCATCGGCTCCCAGCGCCAGCTCACGAACTCGGCCTTGTGACCGCCGCCGGGCTTTTCGACGTTGATCTCGCTATCCTTGCCGGTGAAGCGGACCGCGAACCATTTCTGGCGCTGACCGCGGTAGCGGCCCTTCCAGGTGCGCCCGGCGACCGTGCGCGGAATGTCGTAAGTGAGCCAGTCCGGAACTTCGCCGAGCCGCTCAACCGAACGCACGCTGGTCTCCTCATAGAGCTCGCGCTTGGCGGCCTCCCAATTGTCCTCGCCGGGATCGACGCCGCCCTGCGGCATCTGCCAGACATGGGTGTCGTCGACATGCTCGATGCCGCCAGCGCGGCGGCCGATGAACACCAGTCCGTCCTTGTTGAGCAACATCACGCCGACGCAGGTCCGGTAGGGCAGATCCTCGTAACGCGCCATTCCGCCAGACCTCTCGCATGCTGTCGGTAAGGCTTAAGCAGGCCCCGCGGGCCTGTACCATACCAATCCGTTGATTTAGCTGGATTTTGATTTCAGCATCGCGGTTGTCAATGGCACCAAAAGGATACCTCGGTCGCCCAATGTCTTGGTCCAGGCGCCGATGCGCTCGATCGAGACCGGGAGGGCGGAGGCGGTGCCCACGGCCACGCCGCGCTCGCGCGCCGCCGCTTCGAGCTTGGTCAGGGCGCGGTCGATCTCGGCCGGGGTCGGCACCGCGTCAATCGCGATATCGCCCTTGCCGAACGGCATCGCCTGGCTGCCGGCCGCTTGCGGCGCGATGCTGCGCGGCGAGGAGCCGTCGTCGAAGAAGCCGAGCCCGCGCTTGGCCGCCTCGCGGATGATCGGCTGCATCGCCGGCTCCGTCGCGATGAAGCGGGCGCCCATGAAATTGGTGAGGCCGGCATAGCCCTGCATCCGGCTCAAATGCCAGTACAGGCGGTCCATGTTCTGGTCGGCACTCAGCGAGGTCAGCAGCGTCTGCGGTCCCGGATCGTTGTCGGGGAAGTCATAGGGCTCCATCGGGATCTGGAGGAAGATCTCGTGGCGCTGGGCGCGGGCGCGCTCGGCGAGTTTTCCTGGATCGGACCCATAGGGCGTGAAGGCCAGCGTCACCGCCGCTGGCAACCGCATGATGGCATCGGTGGTCTTGGCGGCGCCGACGCCGAGGCCGCCGATCAGGATCGCGACCACCGGCATCTTGGCGGCCTTGGCGCGGTCGGCATCCGCCGCATAGACGTTGAACGGCTTCAGATCCCCGGAAACCGCGGGGATCATGCCATAGCGCGATTTCTCAAGAAGTTTTGGGTCGATCCCGGCCATGACGGGCGGCGGTGCGGAGGCCGCCGCCGTCTCGCTTTTGCCGGCGGCATCGCCGCCGATCACCACGTCGTGGCGCATGCCGGTGGAACCGTCGATCATGGTGACGGTCTTCTGCTCGCCCGCCTGCTTCGGTGCGTCCTTGGTCTCTTGCTTGCTTTCCTGCTTGCTGTCCTGGCCATGGCCGGCCGCGGCCGGCTTGTCGTCGCCAGCCTTGTCTGCGGCATTGGGTTCGCGGATCGCGAGCCGTGTCATTGGCTCGCCGCCGAGCGGATCCTTGTTGAAGATGGCGAAGCCGGCAAAGGTGACCAGGAACAGTCCGAGCAGGACCGCGAGCAGCTGCATGGCCGTGAACGGCAGCCGCAGCCGACGTTTCCGGCGCGGCTTGTCCCGTCCGAGCGGGGCGCTCAGATCATCGGCCGTTTCAGTCATGCGCGATCCCGAATCACTCAGCAATGACGATACCACGCCGGGGTCAAGCGGCGGCAGGCCGGGATAGGCCGGGGGATATCAGGAGTTCCAAGCAAAAAGGGCGGCTCCGGGAGCCGCCCTTTTCGTCAGATCGCGATGCGCCGACCTAGTTCGCCGCTTTGGGCTTGTCGGTCGTGGCCTTGTCGCCGCCCGGCGTGGGCGCCGCGGACGCGCTGTTCTTGATGCCGTGGAGCAGATCGTCGGCGAGCTTGAGCGCCTTGTCGTCCTTGGCGTCCGGCGGAACGTAGGACTGCGAGCCGGTCTTCTCGTCGCCGTCGTTCTTGAGATGGCCGCGCAGCGAAGCTTCGCCCTTGGTGTCGGTACGCGACTTCAGCTCGTCCGGCACGTCCTGCAGCACTTCGATGTCGGGCACGATGCCCTTGGCCTGGATCGACTTGCCCGACGGCGTGTAATAGCGCGCCGTGGTCAGACGCAGCGCGCCGTTGCCGGAGCCGAGCGGAATGATGGTCTGCACCGAGCCCTTGCCGAACGAGCGTGTGCCGACGATGGTCGCACGCTTGTGGTCCTGCAGCGCGCCGGCGACGATCTCCGACGCCGAAGCCGAGCCGCCGTTGACCAGCACGATGACCGGCTTGCCCTTGGTGAGGTCGCCCGTATGCGCGGTACGGCGCTGGGTCTCCTCGGCATTGCGGCCGCGGGTCGAGACGATCTCGCCCTTCTCCAGGAAGGAGTCGGAGACGGTGACCGCTTCCTCGAGCAGGCCGCCCGGGTTGTTGCGGAGGTCGATGACGTAGCCCTTCAGCTTGTCGCCGATCTGATTCGAGAGGTTGGCGACCTCGCGCTTCAGGCCTTCGGTGGTTTGCTCGTTGAAGGTGGTGATGCGGATATAGGCGATGTCGTCGGCCTCGACGCGGGCGCGCACCGAACGGACGCGGATGTTGTCGCGCACCAGCGTGACGTCGATCGGATTGTCCTGGCCCTTGCGGATGATCTTCAGCTTGATCTTGGTGTTGACCGGGCCGCGCATCTTCTCGACCGCCTGGTTCAGGGTCAGGCCCTGCACCGCCTCGTCGTCAAGATTGGTGATGATGTCGTTGGCCATGACACCGGCGCGCGAGGCCGGGGTGTCGTCGATCGGCGAGACCACCTTGATCAGGCCGTCTTCCATCGTGACTTCGATGCCGAGGCCGCCGAACTCACCGCGGGTCTGCACCTGCATGTCGCGGAAGCTCTTGGCGTCCATGTAGCTCGAATGCGGATCGAGACCGGTAAGCATGCCGCTGATCGCGGATTCGATCAGCTTGGTGTCGTCGGGCTTCTCGACATAGTCCGAGCGCACGCGCTCGAACACGTCGCCGAACAAATTGAGCTGGCGATAGGTGTCCGCAGTGGCGGCTCGCGCGCTGGAGCCCATGAAGACCGCGCGCGGTTGCGTCACGAACAGCGTCAGCGCCGCACCGGTGGCCGCGCTGAGGAGGATAACTGAAGTCTTGCGCATCATCCGCGAACCTTCTCGCCTTCATTTGCGGCCCACCATGGGCCTGGATCGATTGGAGTGCCGTCTTTGCGGAACTCGACATAGAGCACAGGTTGACTCGCGTTCGTGGCGAGAATGGAGGCGACTTGAGAGGTCGACCCCATGGTCGCGACAGGCTCCCCCGTGAGCACGAATTGTCCGATGTTGACCGAAATGCGCTCCATCCCGGCGATCAGCACATGATACCCGCCCCCGGCATTGAGGATCAAGAGTTGTCCATAGCTGCGGAACGGGCCGGCATAGACCACCCAGCCATCACACGGCGTCGTGACCTGGGAGCCGGGCCGCGTCGCCAGCGAAATGCCCTTCTGGACCCCGCCGAGCCCGTCCGAACCGCCGAAATCCCTGATCTTGTTACCGTTAACCGGCAGAGGCAGGAGGCCCTTGGCCGCGGCGAAGGCCATCGCAGGGGTGGTGCGGGAACGATCCTTGAATGTGCCGGGGCCGGTCTTGGCGCTGGCGGCCGCGTTTGCAGCCGCCTTGGCCTCGGCCTGCTTGGCGGCCTCAGCTGCTTTCTCGGCCGCCTTGGCGGCGCTTTGCAGATCCTGCTCCATCTTGGCGATCAGCCCCTGGAGATCGCCGACCTGTCTTGAGAGCGCAACGGCGCGCGCGTTCTCGGCGTCGAGGTCCTTTTCGCGCGACGCCTGCTGACGCTGCCGTTCGTCGACCAGAGCCGCGAGCCGGGTCTGGTCGTTGCGCACCTTGTCGCGGTCGGAGGCAAGCTGGTCGCGCTCGGTCGCGATGGTCTTGCGCAAGGCCACGAGCTCGCCGAGCTCGCCCGCGATCTTCTCGGCACGGCCGCGCAACTCCGGCACCACGGCACCGAGCAGCATCGCCGTGCGCAGCGATTGCAGGGCATCCTCGGGCCGTACCAGAAGTGCCGGCGGCGTCCGCCTTCCGGCGCGCTGCAAGGCCGCCAGCACCTCGACGATGTCGGCGCGGCGTGAATCGAGCGAGCTGCGCATCGCCTGTTCGCGGCCGTTCAGCGATCGCAGCCGCGCTTCGGCCTCGTCGATCTTGGTCTCGACGGTGCGCACATTGGCGGCGGTGTCGATCAACTGTTGATTGAGCTGGGTGCGGTCCTGGCCGAGCGAGGTGATCTCGGCCTTGAGCTTGGCCTGCGCTTCCTCAGCGCTCTTCTTGCTGGCGCGCGCGGCTTCGAGCTCCTGCTCGCGCTGCTTGATCGCATCGGGCGCTACGGCCGCAGTCTGCGGTGCAGGCGTCTGAGCTTGCGCGAGGCTTGCGCCGGCAACGCCGGCGATCAGCAGCAGGTTGAAAATCGGCGCTCGCATCGCTTTAAGCAAAGGTGCTCGTTGTGGCGCGGATCACGCGCGGTGATAGGGGTGGCCCGCCAGAATGGTGGCGGCCCGATAAAGCTGTTCCAGAAGCATGACGCGGACCATTTGATGCGGCCAGGTCGCAGAGCCGAACGCGATCACGAGCTTGGCCTTACGGCGCAATTCGGGCGAAAGTCCGTCCGCCCCTCCGATCATGAAGATAGTATGACCGGCACCCTCGTCGCGCCAGCGCCCGAGATGCCGTGCGAATACGGTCGAATCCAGATTCTGGCCGCGCTCGTCCAGCGCCACCAGCACCGACTTTTCGGGAATATGGGCGGAGATCGCCGCGGCCTCTTCGGCCATCCGCGTCGCCGTATCGCGCGCGCGGCTTTCGGGCAATTCGTGGATGGCGAGCTCGCGGAATCCGAGCTTGCGGCCGGCCTCGTCGAACCGCTCGAAATAGCGCTCGGCAAGCTCCCGTTCGGGGCCCTGCTTCAGCCGGCCCACCGCAATGACGGCTATGCGCATGATATGTTCAGGGTCGCGTTTTCTGGACCGCGCGCGATCTGCGCGCGCACGACGCTAGCATGCGCGTCAGCCGATTCGAAATCGGCCAGCAGCCTCTCAGATCGCCTTCGCCGCCCCTGGGCCCTGCGTGTACAATCTCTCGAGACTGTAGAACTCGCGGACCTCGGGTCTGAACACGTGCACGATCACATCGCCGGAATCGATCAGCACCCAGTCGCAATTGGGCAAGCCCTCGACGTGGATGTTCTTGATGCCGTTTTCCTTGAGGCCTTTGGCGACGTTCTCCGCGATCGCGCCGACGTGCCGGTTCACCCGGCCGGTGGTGACGATCATGTAGTCGGAGTAGGCCGATTTGCCGCGAAGGTCGATGGTCACAGTCTCTTCCGCCTTCATGTCGTCGAGGCGGGAGAGGATCAGGCTCAGCGTCTTGTCGGCGTCGGGTTGCGCCTTCAAGGCCGCAGCTTTGGTCGATGTTTTACGCGTCGGCTTGGCAACCTTGGGTAAAACAGACTTCGGTGAAGCCGTCTTGGGTGAGGCTGTCTTGGACAATACAGATGTGGTCAGGGACCATTCCTTTCACTGTATCGCGAACGCCGAATCCGGCGCCCACTGGTTACACTACATCATGTGGGGTTAAGGGTTTCAATATGCCAGAGAGCCCGAAGACCGCATGGCGTTCGCACAATCTGACTCACTTCGTACCTTTCCAGCTTCCGTCCGGGTTCCGTAAGCCGGTCGACGAGAGATTCAGCTTCATTCCGGTCAGGAACACCCAGGCTGGCGCGGGCCGGTCCGCGAGCAAGGCGGCCTCATTCTCCGGCATCCGATAGCGCCTGAGCGCCTGGGCGGCGGGAGAGGCGAGGGCGCGAAAACTCTGCGGCGGACGGTCGATGACCGCGATCGGCACCTGGTCGGCGATGCGCCGCCAGTGCTGCCAACGATGGAATTGAGCGAGGTTGTCGGCGCCCATGATCCAGACAAAGCGCAAGCCCGAGAGGCGGCGGCGCAAGGTGTTGATCGTATCGATGGTATAGCGCGTGCGAATGACGGATTCGAGACAGCTCACCTCGATCCTGGGATCGTCGGCCATTTCGCGCGCCGCCTGCATGCGCGCGCCGAGCTCATGCAGCGCGCCGTTCTCCTTCAGCGGATTGCCTGGCGTCACCAGCCACCACACGCGATCGAGCTGGAGTCGTTTCAGCGCGAACTGGCTGATCGCGCGATGGGCCTGGTGCGGCGGGTTGAACGAGCCGCCGAGCAGGCCGATGCGCATGCCCGAGGTATGGGTCGGTATGGCCTGCGCGAAGAAACGTGGCGCGACGAAATTGTTGCTCAATGCCCCGCGCCCTGCGTCGTCTACGGCCGCGTCTGCCCGGTGCCGTGAACGCGATATTTGAAGCTCGTCAGCTGCTCGGCGCCAACCGGGCCGCGGGCGTGGAATCTGCCGGTGGCAATGCCGATCTCGGCACCGAAGCCGAACTCGCCGCCGTCGGCGAACTGCGTCGAGGCGTTGTGCAGCACGATCGCGGAATCGACCTCGCTCAGGAATTTTTTCGCAGCGGTCTCGTCGGCGCTCACGATCGCATCGGTATGGTGCGAACCGTGATTTTGGATATGCGCGATCGCGCCGTCGACGCCGTTCACCACCTTCGCTGCGATGATCGCATCGAGATATTCGGTGTCCCAATCGTCCGCGCTCGCGGGTTTGACGCGCGCATCGATCTTTTGCACGGCGTCGTCGCCACGCACTTCGCAGCCGGCCTCGATTAGCATCTCAACCAGCGGCTTGAGGTTTTTACCGGCTGCGGCGCGATCGACCAGCAGCGTCTCGGCGGCGCCGCAGACGCCGGTGCGGCGCATCTTGGCGTTGAGCACGATCGATTTCGCCATGGCGAGGTCGGCGCTGCCGTCGACGTAAATGTGGTTGACGCCTTCGAGATGCGCGAACACCGGCACGCGCGCTTCCTGCTCGACGCGCGCGACGAGGCTCTTGCCTCCGCGCGGCACGATCACGTCGATGGCGCCATTCAATCCCGACAGCATCTGGCCTACCGCCGCGCGGTCGCGCGTCGGCACCAGCGTGATGGCAGCCTCGGGAAGGCCCGCTTCGCGCAGGCCCTGCACCAGGCAGTCATGGATCGCGCGGCAGGAGCGGAAACTGTCGGAGCCGCCGCGGAGGATCACGGCATTGCCCGACTTCAGGCACAGCACACCGGCGTCCGCCGCAACGTTCGGCCGGCTCTCGAAGATCACGCCGACGACGCCGAGCGGCACGCGCACGCGCTCGATGGTCATGCCGTTCGGCCGTTGCCAGCTCTCGGTGACGATGCCGACGGGATCGGCAATGCCGCGCACGATGCCGATGCCCTCGGCCATGCCCTCCACCCGCGCCGGCGTCAGCGTCAGGCGGTCGATGAAGGACGAGGTGGCGTTGCCGGAGGCGCGGGCCTCGGTGACGTCCTCGGCATTGGCGGCGAGGATCGCGGCGGCATTGTTGCGGATCGCCCGCGCCATGGCCTCGAGCGCCCGGTTCTTCTGCTCCGGCGGCGCCAGCGCCAGCACGCGCGCGGCAGCGCGGGCACGGGTACCGAGATCGGTCATCAGCGCCTGAAGATCGGCATTGCCGTCGACGGCTTTGAGGGGGGCGGCCATGGGAGTTTCAACCTTCTGCTAAGGCAGTGTCCTAGCACGGAAATCCCGCTTTTGCGAAGGGTCGGCAGGGTATGGCAGGGCTTCACGTGCCGGACGGCAGCTCGATCAATGGCCCAGCTCCGGCGTCATGGCCGGGCTTGACCGGCCATCCACGCCTCGGCCGGCGCCTACTCGGATGCCCTAGCGGCTACCCGCCCACCACCAGATCATCCCGGTGGATCATCTCGGACCGCCCGCTGATGCCGAGGATGGCCATGACATCCGGGGAGGAGCGGCCCTTGATCCGCTCGGCATCGTCGGCGTCGTAGGCGATCAGGCCGCGGCCGACCTCGCTGGTGTCGGGGCCGCGCACGATCACGGCGTCGCCGCGGGCGAACTGGCCCTCGACCTTGATCACGCCGGCCGGCAGCAGGCTGGCGCCGGCGCGCAGGGCCGCGACCGCGCCGGCGTCGATCGTCAGCGTACCCTTCGGCTCAAGCGAGCCCGCGATCCAGCGTTTTCGCGAGGTGATGGGATTGGCCGGCGTCAGGAACCAGGTGCAGCGGCCGCCATCGGCGATCGCCTGCAACGGATGCTCGATCTTGCCCGAGGCGATCAGCATATGCGTGCCGCCGGTGGTCGCGATCTTGGCAGCTTCGACCTTGGTGCGCATGCCGCCGCGCGACAGCTCGGACTCGGCGTCGCCTGCCACAGCCTCGATCTCGGAGGAGATGCTGTCGACGACGGGAATGAGCCTGGCGTTCGGGTTGTTCTTCGGCGGGGCGTCGTAGAGCCCGTCGATGTCGGACAGCAGCACCAGCAGGTCGGCGCTGGCCATGGTGGCGACGCGCGCGGCGAGGCGGTCGTTGTCGCCGTAGCGGATCTCGTTGGTGGCGACCGTGTCGTTCTCGTTGATCACGGGGATCGCGCGCCACTCCAGCAGCTTGCCGATAGTGGAGCGCGCGTTGAGATAGCGGCGGCGCTCCTCGGTGTCCTGCAGCGTCACCAGGATCTGGCCGGCGCCGATGCCGTGGGCGCCAAGCACCTCCGACCAGATGCGGGCGAGCGCGATCTGACCGACGGCGGCGGCTGCCTGACTCTCCTCCAGCTTCAGCGGGCCGCGCGGCAATTTCAGGCGGCTGCGGCCGAGCGCGATCGAGCCGGAGGAGACGACGAGCACGTCACGCCCCTCGCGATGCAGCTTGGCCATGTCGTCGGCGAGCGCGGCAAGCCAGGACGCGCGCACCTCGCCCTTGTCGGAATCGACCAGCAGCGCGGAGCCGACCTTGACGACGATGCGGCGGAATTGACTGAGTTCGGGGCTGGCCATGTGTGCAAGTGCTGGCGCGTGTGACGGATTGCTCTGCATCGGACACGGCGGAGCGAGAGCGGCGCCGATGAGGCCCTGCTTTTGCAGCAGGACGATGGCCCGCGCAAGGCGCCGGCATGCTAAAGGATGAACGCCGGGTTGCCCCGGGCGGCCGTCCGGCTCTCATGCTGCCAACCATAACGGTGGAGGAAACCCATGGATCGCCGCAAATTCATGGTCCGGTGTCTGAGCCTGCCGCTGCTGGCGCAGGTGGGAGCGACGCGCGCACAGGCTGGGCTCACCAAGATCATCTTCCCGTTCGCGGCCGGCGCGGGCGGCGACACGCTGTGCCGGCTGATCGCGCAGGAGATGGCGCCGGCACTGCAGCGGACCATCGTGGTCGAGAACCGCACCGGCGGTGACGGCCTGATCGGCATCAAGGCGGTGAAGGGGGGAAGCCCCGACGGCAGCATGGTGCTGGTGACGACCGGACCCACGATGTACCTGCTGCCGATGGTCGAGACGATTCCGAGCTTCGATGCTGCAAAGGATTTCGTCCCGGTCTCGCTGCTGGCGCGCTTTGAATTTGCGCTGGTGATCAGCCCGGCGGTCGACGCTGTGGATTTCAAGTCGTTCGCGGCCTGGCTGAAGGCACATCCGGACAGGACCTCGTTCGGCGTACCCAGCAGCGGCACCATTCCGCATTTCATGGGCTCGAAGCTGGAGAAGGACCTCGGCATTCCCTTGAGCCGCGTGCCCTATCGCGGCAGCGCAGCTATCCTCAACGACCTCGTCGGCGGCCATGTTCCGTTCGGGATCACCACGCTGGCCGACGCGCTTGCGCAGCATCGCGCCAAGGGCGTGAAGATCATCGCGGTGAGCAGCGCGGAACGTTCGCCCTTTGCCTCAGAGGTGCCGACCTTGAAAGAGAGCGGCATCGATCTCGTCGCCGACGCCTGGTACGGCATGTGGCTTCCCGCCGGCAGCTCGCCGGAATTCGCAAGCAAGCTCGGCGCGGCCGCAAGCGCCGCGCTCGCCAAGCCCGAGGTGAAGGAGAAGCTCACCGCGATCGGTCTGATCCCGGTGGGCAGCAGCGCGGAAGGTCTGACCAAGGAGCTCGCCGCCAACACCGCGTTCTGGCAGCCGGTCGTGAAGGCGACGGGGTACAAGATCGAGAATTAGTTTCTGTTTGCGCTCCGCTCTCCGCCGTCATGGCCGGGCTTGTCCCGGCCATCCACGTGCACCGCCACCTAACGCAAGACGTGGATGCCCGGGTCAAGCCCGGGCATGACGAGCTGAGAGAGGCTCTTTCCGCTCACTCACAGCTTCGCGCGCTGCGCGATCCCGTCCTTGATCGACGCCAGCTCCGCTTCGTCCCAAACACCGATCAAAATCCCGCCCTTCACCTGGAGCTGGTTGTCGGCATAGGCGGCGATTTTCTCGCGCGGCGTCGTGATGTGGTCGTTGGGATGCAGCGCCCAGTCGAACAGCTCGGCCTGCAGTCGAGCGATGACGCCGGCGCACTCGGGATCGTCGCCGCGATCCAGAAACTCTTCCGGATCGGTTTCGAGGTCGTACAGCATCGGGAGGAAGCCTGAGGCGTGGATGTATTTCCAGCGGCCGTCGAACACCATGAACAGGCGACAGCGTTCGATCGGCTGATTCAGCTTCAGCCGCACGTCCTGCATGACATAGTCGTATTCGGAGAACGCCACCTTGCGCCAATCCGGCGGACTCTCGCCGCGCAGCAGCGGCAGCAGCGAGCGTCCCTCGAGGATATGGCCCGGCACCTTGCCGCCGAAATAGTCGACGAAGGTCGGCGCGAGATCGATGGCTTCGACCAGCGCATCGTTGCGCGTGCCACGCGTCGCATCCGCCTCCTTCGAGGGATCGATGATGATGAGCGGGATCTTCGCCGACTGCTCGTGGAACAGATCCTTCTCGCCCATCCAGTGATCGCCGAGATAGTCGCCGTGATCGGAGGTGAACACGATCATGGTGGTGTCCAGCAGGTCGCGCTCCTCCAGGAACTTCATCAGCACGCCCATCTGGGCGTCGATCTGGGTGATCAGGCCCATATAGGTCGGGATCACCTTCTCGCGGGCATCGTCGCGCGCCATGTTGCGGGAGTAGCGCATGTCCATATAGGCGCCGAACACCGGATGCGGGTTCTGCCGCTCGCGCTCGGAGCGGATCACCGGGATCATGTCCGATGTCGAATACATGCTGGCGTAGGGTTCGGGCGCGATGTAGGGCCAGTGCGGCTTGATGTAGGACAGATGCAGGCACCACGGCCTGCCGTCGGTCTCGGCCTCGCCGATGAAATCCATGGCGCGTCGCGTCATGTAGGGCGTCTCGGAATGCTCGTCCGGCACGCGCGCGGCCTTGTCGGCATGCACGAGCAGCCAGCCGTTCTGGAGCGAGCCGTCCTCGGCCGCGCCTGAATTGGCCCAATGCTCCCAGGGATTGGGCGCATCAAAGCCCTGCTGGCGCAGATATTCGTCGTATTTCGGACGCGGCCGCCCCGTGGGATGCAGGCCGTCGTCACGCTCATAGGGCTCAAACCCGCATTCGGCGACGTGCACGCCGATCATCGATTCCGGCGGGATGCCGAGCGCCTTCATGCCTTCGAGATCGGGCGCCATGTGGGTCTTGCCGACCAGCACGTAGCGCACGCCGAGCTTCTTGAGGTGATCGCCGAGGGTGGGCTCGCCGACCCGCAACGGCCAGCCGTTCCAGTGCGAGCCGTGCGAGCGCATGTAGCGCCCGGTGTAGAACGACATCCGCGAGGGGCCGCAGATCGGCGACTGCACATAGGCCTTGCTGAAGAGCACGCCGCGCTTCGCCATGGCGTCGATGTTCGGTGTCTTCAGCGTGGGATGGCCGGTGCAGCCGAGATAGTCATAGCGAAGCTGGTCGCACATGATCCAGAGAACGTTCTTCGCGCGCGCCATGCGTGATCCCTGCCGTTTCTTGATTGTGGGATGCTGCGCTATCGAGGGCGCGAAGACAAGCTATCAGCGATGCACGCGTCTGCGGCCGTACACTCCAGCGTCGTCCCGGCCTTCGCCGGGACGACGAAAAATCAAACCGACCACGGCTCCGCTTCGGCCGCGCTCTTCGCTTTCGCAGACACCGGGCTCTCGCCGATCACATCCGCAAGAGAGCGCAACGCTTCCTGCACGCCGTCACCGGTGACGGCGGAGAGCAGCAGCGGCGTCTTCTTGGCGGCGCGCTTCAGCCGCTCCTTCTGCTTCTTCAACTCGTCCGGCTCGATCGCGTCGATCTTGTTCAGCGCGACGATCTCGATCTTGTCGGTGAGCTGCCCGGCATAGGCGTCCAGCTCCGTTCGCACCGTCTTGTAGGCCTTGCCGGCGTGCTCGCAGGTCGCATCGATGAGATGCAGCAGCACGCGGCAGCGCTCGACATGGGCGAGGAAGCGGTCGCCGAGACCGACGCCTTCATGCGCGCCTTCGATCAGGCCGGGGATGTCCGCCAACACGAATTCGCGGCCGTCGGCATTCACGACGCCGAGCTGCGGATGCAGCGTGGTGAAGGGATAGTCGGCGATCTTCGGCTTGGCCGCGCTGACCTTGGCAAGGAAGGTCGATTTGCCGGCATTGGGCAGGCCGACGAGGCCGGCATCCGCGATCAGCTTCAACCGCAGCCAGATCCAGCGCTCCTCCCCGGGCTGGCCGGGATTGGCATTGCGCGGCGCGCGATTGGTCGAGGTCTTGAAATGCGCGTTGCCGAAGCCGCCATTGCCGCCCTCGGCCAGCACGAACTTTTCGCCGACAGTGGTGAAATCGTGGATCATGGTCTCGCGATCTTCATCGAAGATCTGCGTGCCGATGGGGACCTTCAGCACGATCGACTTGCCATTGGCGCCGTGGCGGTCCGAGCCCGAGCCGTTCTCGCCCTTCTGGGCCTTGAAGTGCTGCTGGTAGCGATAGTCGATCAGCGTGTTCAGCCCGTCGGCGACCTCGATGATGACATTGCCGCCGCGGCCACCATTGCCGCCGGAGGGGCCGCCGAATTCAATGAATTTTTCGCGGCGGAACGCCACGCAGCCGTTTCCGCCGTCGCCGGAGCGGATATAGACCTTTGCTTCGTCTAGGAATTTCATGGGCCATAGGTAGGCCAGCCGGTCCCGCGCGGCAACCCGGATGGACCCGCAAATCGGCCGAAACCCGGCGATTTGTGGCCTTGCTTAACCAGCTGGCCGGCGCCGGATCAGGAATTTCTGCGTGCCCTCCAGCACCAGCTCCTTGCGCTGGTTGAACACGGTGCTTTTGAGCGTCACCACGCCGGTCGAGCGTCCCGGCACCAGCTCGGTGACCTCGAGCGCGGGATAGATTGTGTCGTCGGCGAAGACAGGTTTGAGGAACCGGCTGGATTGCTCGAGGAAGCCGACCAGGGAGTCCTCGACCATGAACGGAAACAGGCCGGCGCCGGGCGCGGTGTGGATCAGCGTCTGGAAACCGTGGGCGAGCAGATGCGGCATGCCGCGGCTGCGGCAATACTCCACGTCGTAATGCACCGGATGCGTGTCGCCGCTCGCGGTCTGGAACGCCGCGAACACCGCCGTCGTCTGCGTGCGGCTCGGCAGCACGAAGCGCTCGCCGACCACGAAATCCTCAAACCAGCGTTGCGCGGGGATCATGCGATGCCGGGCCGGGTCGAAGTCGGTCATGGCTAAGCTCTTTCCTGGCTCTCTTGTGAGACACCTGTCGCTACCGCGACGCGGAGAGTGCGACAATCCGTTCAATTCGTCCAACGCGGGCTTGTCGTGACGGCCTGCGTCATTACAACGGCGCTCGATGCCCCTGTTCAAGAATCTATCGGCCTATGACGAACGCTCGGCGCGCCTTGCCGGGATTGCGCTCATGGTGCTGTCGATCTTCATGTTCTCGTTTGGCGATGCCATGGGCAAGTTCCTGGTCGGGACTTATTCGGTGGGGCAGCTGCTGTTCCTGCGCGCCTGCGCGGCGCTGCTGCTGCTGTCGCCGTTGGTCTGGCGGCAGCGTCACCAGTTCCTGCATCTGGAGCGGCCGGGTCTCCAGCTCTTTCGCGTCGTGCTGTCGACGCTGGAAGTGGCGGCCTTCTTCCTTGCGACGGTCTACCTGCCGCTCGCCGACGTCATCACCTATTATCTCGCCGGGCCCATTTTCGTCACCGCGATGTCGGCGATCTTTCTCGGCGAGAAGGTCGGCTGGCGGCGCTGGACGGCGATCCTGATCGGCTTCTGCGGCGTCCTGATCGCGCTGCGGCCCTCGGCACAGACGGTGAGCCTGCCGGCGCTGATCGCGCTTGGCGGCAGTCTTTCTTTCGCAACGCTGATGTTGATCACGCGCAGCCTGCGCAAGACGCCCGATATCGTGATGGCGTCGTCGCAATTCGTCGGCACGTTCTTGCTGGGCGCTGTGCTGTCGGCGTTCCACTGGGTGCCGCCGACATCGGGCAGCCTCGTGATCTTCGCGCTGGCGGGATGCGTCTCGGTCACGGCGCTGTTCTGCGTCAACCGCTCGCTCAAGCTCGCGCCGGCCAGCGTCGTCGTGCCCTATCAATATTCGATGATCGTCTGGGCGGTGATCTTCGGCTTCGTCGTGTTCGGCGACGTGCCCGAAATCGCCACCATCGTCGGCGCCGCCATCATCATCGCCGCCGGGTTCTATATTTATCTGCGTGAGCGCGATCTCGGACGCAGGGACGCGGATGTGAATCCGCCAGCGTGATTACAGCGGAATAAATTCGAGCGTCGTCCTGGCTTTCACCAGGACGACAGTTTGAGCCGCCTCCGCCCTACCTCACCCTTCGCGCGCTGCTCCAGCTCTTCAGCGACGCCCACACGCCGCGCGAGAGACGGAAGCAGTCGACGGGCGTGGACGAGCCCAGCGCCAGGAAGCGATGCAGCTGGACGCCGCTCCACTGGAAGCCGCACTTCTCCAGCACGTTGCGCGAGGCCGGGTTGGTGACGCGCGCGCCTGCATAGAGATGATCGTCCTCGAACTCCTCGAAGAAGAAGTCGATCGCGCCGCGTGCGGCCTCGGTGGCAAAGCCCCGGCCCCAATGCTCGACGCCGAGCCAATAGCCGAGCTCGGCGTTGTCGGGCGTCGAGCGGTCGATGCCGACCATGCCGATGGGGCCGCTGTCATGCTCGATCAGGAACACCGTCTCGCTGCCGGGCAGGGCGCTGGCGCGGATGAAGGCGATGGCGTCGTCCTGCGAATAGGGATGCGGGAGGCGCCTTGTGTTTTCGGCGACGCGACGGTCGTTGGCGAGGAGGGCGATGGTCCTGACATCGGCGAGGGTCGGCCGCCGCAAGGTCAGCCGCTCGGTGGCGACGACGCTGGGTCTCGCCTCCCGCAAGGTCACGCTCGAAAAATCCTGCAACATGTCCGGCTCCGTCGAAGTCACTAAAGTGAAAAGTGAGCACGCAAACGAAAGGGGAGGCCGGTTTCCCGCCTCCCCTGGAGCCTTCGATCTGTGATCTCAAGGACTCCGCCGGTTCGGTCTGGGACCCGGCGGACTCCAAATTTGATCCACCGTCTATTCAGCCGCCTCTGCGAGCGGGAGCACCGAGATGAAGGTGCGGCCGTTGGCTTTGGCCTGGAACGTTACGCGGCCCTCGATCTTGGCGAACAAGGTGTGGTCCGTGCCCATGCCGACATTAAGGCCGGGATGCCAGGTGGTGCCGCGCTGACGCGCAATGATGTTGCCGGGAATCACAACTTCCCCGCCGAACGCCTTGATACCGAGGCGCTTGCCCTTGGAATCGCGACCGTTGCGCGATGAACCGCCTGCTTTTTTGTGAGCCATGGCTCGTCTCCGAAATTCTACGTATTTCTAGATCAATTCCTTGACGGAATCATTTCACAATTTCTCACGCATCACTTCGTGACGGCGCGTGATCAAATTATGCGGCGGCCTCTTCGGTCGTGGTCTCTGGCTTGGCGACCTTCTCCCGCTTCGGACGCGGCCCCTTGGTGGGCTTGGCGCCGTCCGTCAGGATCTCCGAGATGCGCAGCACGGTGATCTCGTCGCGATAGCCGCGCTTGCGGCGCGAATTCTTGCGGCGGCGCTTCTTGAAAGCGATGACCTTGGGACCGCGCTTGTGGTCGAGCACCTCGACCGCAACGGACGCGCCGGCGACCGTGGGCAGACCCAGGATCGGCGTGTCGCCGCCGACCAGGAGAACTTCATTGAGCTGCACGATCGAGCCGACTTCGCCTTCGATCTTGCCTACTTCCAGGACATCATCCGGAACGACGCGGTACTGCCGGCCGCCGGTTTTGATGACTGCGAACATCGTTGTTTTCCTTCGTGTTCATTCCCGGCCTCGCGACATATTGTCGGGGCCGGCTTTTTGTCAGTCGTTATGGGTTTATGCGAGTTTTGTGCGGGCGGGAGTTATCCCTTTGAAAACCCACGTAAAAACAAGCGGCGCGAGAAACGCCCCGCGCCGGTTGCGGGATTTATAGCCGCTGATCCCCCGGAGTCAAGGAAAAGCCGGCGAAAACGGCCGGATTTGAAGCATTTGGGCCCGATCCGGCCCGCAGGCGAATTTCGGACCGCGCCGCAACCAACAGGTTCCCCCGCCGTTGTCCCGGCGAATTCAGTCACACGGGCAAGGGGCTTACCATGGCAACAGACGAGCTGGTCAAGACGACGACGGGCATCGCTCATCACGGCGCGGAGCGGCTGCCGTCGGTGGATATCGACAGCTTCAACATCGAGATGAAGGACGAGGATGGCTTCATCGGCGACCGCGCCAGCAAGGGCGCGTTCCGCGAGATCCTCGAGCGCTGGCGCAAGCCGCTGCGCAAGTCCGGCGAGGACCCGTTCGGCAAGGAGCCGTCGGACGAGATCAGCAAGAAGACGCTGGACGCCATCCTGGTCGGCGACGACACCGAGGCCTGGGCGGTGGTGCATAGCGCCATCGAGGACTTCGCCCAGGAGCTCGCTTACGTCACCCGCCGCTTCCTCAAGTCCAAGGCCTGGGCCAAGACCGAGCGCATCGTGGTCGGCGGCGGTTTTCGCGATTCCCGGCTCGGCGAGCTCGCGATCGCGCGCACCGAGATTATCCTCATCGCCGAGGGCTTCAAGATCGACATGCTGCCGATCCGCCATCATCCCGACGAGGCCGGCCTGATCGGCGCGCTGCATTTGGCGCCGTCGTGGATCTTCGAGGCCCATGACAGCATCCTCGCCGTCGATATCGGCGGCACCAACATCCGCTGCGGCCTGGTTGAGACCAGCTGGAAAAAGGCAAAAGACCTGTCGAAAGCCAAGGTCGTGAAGTCCGAGCTGTGGCGTCATGCCGACGACGAGCCGACGCGCGAAGGCGCGGTGAAGCGGCTGACGAAGATGCTGAAGGGGCTGATCACCGAGGCCGAGAAGGAAGGCTACAAGCTGGCGCCGTTCATCGGCATCGCCTGTCCCGGCGTGATCAACGCGGACGGCTCCATCGAGAAAGGCGCACAGAACCTGCCGGGCAATTGGGAGAGCAGCAAGTTCAACCTGCCGGCGAGCCTGCTCGAGGGCATTCCGCAGATCGGCGAGCACGACACCGCGATCCTGATGCACAATGACGGCGTGGTTCAGGGCCTCTCCGAGGTGCCGTTCATGCAGGACGTCGATCGCTGGGGCGTGCTCACCATCGGCACCGGCCTCGGCAATGCCCGCTTCACCAACCGCCGCAAGGACAACGGCAAGGACAAAGACAAAGACCGCGATTCTACGGAGAACGGGAAGAAAAAGGCCAAGTCCGACAAGGAGTAACCTTGACTGGTTAGGTTAAGGACCGGATTGCGTTGCGGTGCACCGCCCGCACGCTACGGTCGAAACCGTCGCCTCACCTGGCCGGCGAAGCCGCCCTTCCCAGCCAGTATTTCAATGAGCGGCACCGGGACCGCCAGTGTTTACCGCGTCTGGCGGTCCCACCCCGCCTTTTGCGGGTACCAGTGATTCGGCACCGACGTGCCGCATCGGGCTCGCGCCGGGTCAGTGGCGAACGGCTCAGGCCCATTCCCGCGCAAACCGCCGCCGAAATCCGCGATCGCCCCCGATCATCACCGTGACATCGTGGGTCCAGCCGGAAAACCGGCCCGATTTTCGCCCTCGCAAGCCTTGTCTGGCCCGCCATCCTCGCCTATTAACGCCCGAACCACAGGGGCCATGCTCCTTACTTGGCGCCTTCAGGAGAGGTGGCAGAGTGGTCGAATGCACCGCACTCGAAATGCGGCATAGGTGCAAGCCTATCGGGGGTTCGAATCCCTCCCTCTCCGCCAACATCATCCGCCACAATAAAACGGCTTTCCAGAAAGCTCGGCAGATCAGTCTGATCTTGCCGGCTCTCGCTCCGCCAGCACCGTCCGCGCCGTCGCCACGAACGCCTGCGCGGCCGGCGACAGCGTCCGACCCTGGCGCTGCAGCAGCGACACCGGGCGGGTGATGGCAGGGCGTATCAGCGGCTTTGCGATCAGAGTTGGAAATTGATCGGCCGGCAGCATCGTCGCAGGAAGGATAGCAAGGCCGAGGCCCTGCGCCGTCATGGCGAGCGCGGTGTTGATCAGCGTCACTTCATAGGTCGGGTTGAGGTGCTTGCCCTGGCTCCCCAGCGCCTGATCGATCTGCATGCGTATCCGCGTCTCGCGCCGCATCGCGATCGTCGGCATCTGATCCAATTCGTCCCATGTCAGTGAGCGCCGTGCCGCGAAGTCGGGGGTGCGCCGGCCGATGGCGCTCAGGCGGCCGCGGGTCAGCGTCTCGATCGTCAGCTCCGCGAATTCTCCCTCGACGCTGCCGATCGCGAACTCCGCATCCGTCGCGATCAGACGTGGAACGAGATCGTCGGCGGCGACGTCGCGCATGTCGATTTCGATGTCGGGATAGCCTGCCCGGAATTTTGCCAGCACCGAGGGCAGCAGTGCCGATGCGGTACCGGCTGAGGCGAGAAACGCGACTCGGCCGGCGCGCGCCTGCGCGAGGTCACGCATGCGCCGCGACAGGCCCAGCGCATCGCCCAGCATCCGTTCGGCGGCATGAACTGCCTCGTCAGCGGCCCGCGTCGGCTGCACCGAACGAGTGGAGCGATCGAACAGTTTGACGCCGAGCTGCGCTTCGAGCTGTTGGATCAACAGGCTCGCCGCCGATTGCGTGATCCCCAGCTCGCGCGCAGCCCGCGTGATGCTGCGCGTACGGTACACGCCGGTGAAGGCCTGCAATTGCCGTAAGGTGACGTTCATAGGCAAAGCTCATGAATTGATGAGTTCTTTCCGGCTTATCACATAAGCGAGCATGCAATAAAATGCATGCCGTGGTCGGTGAAGCGGCGATCGCCAAGGGATTGGAAACGAACATGAGGACACAGGTGCTGGTGGTGGGCGCCGGGCCCGTCGGATTGACCGCGGCGATGGATCTGGCTTCCCGTGGGATCGACGTCGTGGTCGCGGAGATCCGCCATGCCGGCGATCCGCCCAGCGTCAAATGCAATCACGTCTCGGCGCGTTCGATGGAGATCTTCCGCCGGCTCGGCGTCGCCGCAAAGCTGCGCGACGCAGGCCTGCCCGCAGATTTCCCGAACGACTGCTCCTACCGGACCACGGCGACCGGCATCGAGCTGTGCCGCATCGACATTCCCTCGCGCGCACGCCGCTACAGCGCCACCGGCGGCCCCGACACCTGGTGGCCGACGCCGGAGCCGCCGCACCGGATCAACCAAGTCTATCTCGAGCCGATCCTGTTCAGCCATGCCGCCGCTCAGTCGCGCATCACCATTCTGGCGCGCACGGAAATCACGGACATCGAGCAGAATGACGACCATGTGGTCGCATTGGCGCGCGACCTCGACAGCGGAAGCTCGCTCCGCATCGAGGCTTCCTTTGTGATCGGTTGCGATGGCAGCCGTTCCCTGGCTCGCAGAACGATCGGCGCCAACCTGTCCGGCACGCCGGTGATCCAGCGCGTGCAATCGACCTTCATCGAAGCGCCGCAGCTCAAGGAGCTGATGGGCGCGCACAAGCCGGCCTGGATGGTGCTCTCGCTCAACCCGCGACGCTCAGGCACGACGGTGGCGATCGACGGTCAGGACCGCTGGCTGATCCATAATCACCTGAAGCCAGACGAGCCCGAATTTGATTCGGTCGATCGGGACTGGGCGATCCGCGCCATTCTCGGCGTCGACGAGCGCTTCGAATACCGCGTCCTCAGCAAGGAGGACTGGGTCGGCCGCCGGCTTGTCGCCGATCGCTTCCGCGACCGCAGAGTCTTCATCTGCGGCGACGCCGCGCATCTGTGGATGCCGTATGCGGGCTACGGCATGAATGCGGGGATTGCGGACGCCGTCGACCTGTGCTGGCAGGTGGCGGCGCATCTGAACGGGTGGGCGCCGGCTTCGATCCTGGATGCCTACGAGGCGGAGCGTCAGCCCATCACCGAACAGGTGTCGCGCTTTGCCATGGACCATGCGATGAAGATGATGGCGCAGCGTGGTGGAGTCTCCGCGGAGATCGAGGACGACACGCCGCGCGGCCACGCCGCGCGCGCAGCGCTGGCCAGGGCGGCCTACGATCTCAACGTGCAGCAATATTGCTGTGCCGGATTGAACTTCGGCTACTATTACGATGCCTCGCCGATCATCGCCTATGACGGCGAGACGCCGCCCGCTTACGCGATGGGCAGCTTCACCCCCTCCACCGTGCCGGGCGCTCGCGCGCCGCACCTGTTTCTGCGGGACGGGCGATCGCTCTACGATGCCTTCGGCGTCGGCTACACTTTGCTGCGGTTCGATCCGGCGATCGATGTAGCGCCATTGAAGTCTGCCGCAGAGCAGCGCGGCATTCCGCTCGCGCTGCTCGACATTGCGCCGGACGAAGCGAACGGCGCGTATGCCGAGAAGCTGGTGCTGGCGCGGCCCGATCAGCACATCGCCTGGCGCGGGCAGGCCGCGCCAGCGGACCCACAAGGCTTGCTGACGCGCATCACCGGCGCTTCGGCGTAAGGCGATTTGAAGCGGACGGTCTCGCGGCGAAGTCCGCCGGCAGGTGATTTACAAAGTCGTGGTTCACAAAACAAAAAAAGACTCGCACCAGGAGGGAAACGTGTTTCACGTTGCAAGCCGCCGCATTTTGGCCGTGCTGACGGCCGCGAGTTTCGCCGTGCTGCCGCTGGAGGCGGTCCGAGCGGTCTATCCCGAGCAATTGATCAAGATCATCGTGACCTTTCCGCCCGGCGGCAGCGCCGATACCGTCATCCGCGCGCTCGAACCGCTGGTCACTGCCGAGCTCAAACAGGGTCTCGTGATCGAGAACCGCGCGGGTGCTGGAGGCAACATCGGCATGGCCGCGGTCGCGCAGGGCAAGCCTGACGGCTATACGCTCGGCATTGCGCCGGCAGGCAGCCTGACGGTCAATCCGCATCTCAATTCGTCGATGCCGTTCGATCCGAAGGATCTTGCGCCGATCACCCTGCTCGCGAAAATTCCCTTCGTGCTGGTTGCGTCAGCGAACGTGCCGGCGCATACGGTCGCGGAATCGATCGCGCTCGCCAAGGCCAAGCCGGGCGCGTTGTCGATCGGGCATGGCGGCAATTCGACCGCCATGCACTTGACCGCGGCACTGTTCACGCAGAAGACCGGGATCGCCATGGAGCTGGTCCCCTATCACGGGACCGCGCCGGCGACGGTCGATGTTCTCGCAGGCCATGTCCCCTTCGCGGTACTGGATATCCCCGCATCGAGGCAACTGATCCTCGAAGGTAAGCTCAACGCCATCGGTGTGTCGTCTGCGCAGCGTCTGTCGTCCTTGCCTGATGTGCCGACACTCGCCGAGAGCGGTATTGCGGGTTTCGAATCCGTTGGCTGGTTCGGGCTGGTTGCTCCGGCCGGCACGCCAGCCGATATCGTCGGCCGGTTGAACGAAGCCTTCGGAAAGGCCCTGAAGGATCCATCGGTGGTCGAGAAGATCCGGACGCTTGGCGCAGAGCCTGCACCGACCTCGCCGGAGGAGTTCAGCCGCTTCATCCAAAGCGAAAGCTCGAAATGGGGCAAGCTGATCAGTGAAGCGGGCATCAAGGCGAATTAAGTGTCCCACGCAGCCCTGCTGCTCGTCGGCAATCATCCCCGGCTCGCCTTCAGCGCCCGCCGCATCACGATCGCGGTCTAGAAACACGATTCCGCCCCGGCGTAAGTCATTGATCTTGCAGCTCCGGCTACTGTGCATGGGGTTGTTTTCGCGCTTTTTGTTGTTGGGCCTTGGGAGGCTTACAGGTAATCGTCGCGACACCGGCTGGCCTCGCCAGTTCGGATCACCACCGACAAGGCGAGATGGGCATGCACTCTTCCGGCAGCGGCTTGGGCAACGGGCTTCTTGGCGTCATCATCTTCAGCGCATCGCTGCCGGCGACCCGCGTGGCGGTCGGCGGGTTTTCCGCGCTGTTCCTGACCTCGGCGCGCGCTGTCATCGCGGCGCTGATCGGTGTGGCCGTGCTCGGCCTGCTCCGTCAGGCGCGGCCGCAGCGCAAGGATCTCGTCTCGCTCGCGATCGTCGCCATCGGCGTCGTGGTCGGCTTTCCCTTGCTGACGGCGCTTGCGCTCCAGCACATCACCTCGGCGCATTCGATCGTCTTCATCGGGCTCTTGCCGCTGTCGACCGCGATCTTCGGCGTGCTGCGCGGCGGCGAGCGGCCGCAGCCGATGTTCTGGCTCTTTGCAATTCTGGGCAGCGCCACTGTCGCCGGCTTTGCGCTGTCCAACGACGGCACCGCATCGCTCACCGGCGATCTCCTGATGGTCGCGGCGATCGTGCTGTGCGGGCTCGGCTATGCCGAAGGCGCCGCGCTGTCGCGCCGGCTCGGCGGCTTGCAGGTGATCTCCTGGGCGCTGCTGCTGTCGCTGCCGCTGATGGTGCCGGTCGCGATTCTAACCTGGCCGTCGACATGGAGCGGCGTCGGTGTGCCCGCCTGGATCGGGCTCGCCTACGTCTCGGTCTTCAGCATGTTCGTCGGTTTCATCTTCTGGTACCGCGGGCTTGCGATCGGCGGCATCGCCCGCGTCGGCCAGTTGCAGCAGCTCCAGCCGTTCTTCGGCCTTGCGCTTGCAGGCCTGCTCCTGCACGAACCTGTGGCCTGGAGCATGATCGTCGCGACCGCGCTGGTGGTCGCCTGCGTCTTCTTCGCACGGCGGTTTGCCTGAGGCCGAATTGATGCGGCCTTACCTCTTGCCCGGTTGCGGCTTTTCAATCCCCGGCAGCTGTGCGATTCCCTCGGCAAGAAAATCGACCAGCAGCCGTACCCGCGCGATGCCGGACCGCTCCGGCACGATCAGCATGTTGAGCGGAACGGACGGCGGCGCGTAGTCTTCAAGCACGCGCTCGAGTTGGCCGGAGGCAAGCAGGTCGTCGACGAGCCAAAGATGCGCCGGCGCAATGCCACGACCGGCCGCGAGCGCCTCGCGTGCGGCAAGCCCGTGATCCACCCGCAGCCGCCCTGCGAAGGGGACCACATGACGGCCGCCGCGGCGCCCGTGCAGCACGAGCACGTCGCTGCCGGCGATGTTCGACATCCTGACACCCTCGTGGCTGGCGAGGTCTTGCGGGCGCGCGGGCCTGCCGCGCGACGCCAGATAGTCCGGTGCGGCCACAAGCACCCGCCGCGACTGACCAAGCAGCCTGAGCTTCATCGAGCTGTCGGGGAGCGGCCCCAGACGCAAAGCGATATCGACACCTTCCCGCACGAGGTCGATCCGCTCGTCGGTCAGGCTGAGATCCACCGCCACGTCCGGATAGCGGTCCTGGAACGCGAAAACCAGACGGCTGACGTGGAGCACGCCGAAGGCGGCGGTGCAGGAGACGCGCACCGTTCCGGCAGGCGCGCCGCGCGTGCTGCGCGCCTCGTCGCCGGCGAGTTCGACCAGGCGCAGGATCTGCACGCAGTCGGCGTAATAGCGGCGCCCCTCCTCGGTCATCGTCACGCTGCGCGTGGTCCGCGTGAGCAGCGGCACGCCGACGGCCTGCTCCAGTTCCCGAAGGTGCCGCGTCACTGTCGATTGGCCGAGACCAAGCTCGCGCGCGACCGCGGACAGGCTTCCGCGCTCGGCGACCCGCACGAAGCTGCGCATGCGTTCGAGCGTCACGTCCGATTTATCCATATTTCGGCATGATCCTATCCATCGGCGACAACTACCGGATTGCAGTCGGAGGCGCTACCTGCTGCTCGCAATCGTCAACCAAGGTGCTGATCATGAAAGTGTTGATCCTCTTCGCTCACCCCGAGCCGCGCTCCCTCAATGGCTCGCTCCGCGACGTTGCCGTCAGAGAACTCGAGGCTGAGGGACACGAGGTGCGGGTGTCAGACCTTTACGCGCAGGGATGGACATCCGAGGTCGGCCGCGCCGATTTTCCGCTGCTGCCGCCGGACGGGCGGCTGGCGCCGGCCGCCGCCTCCAAGCAGGCGTTCGAGTCGGGTACACTCACCGCGGACGTCAAGGCCGAGATCGAGAAGCTGCTGTGGGCGGACGTCCTGATCCTGCAATTCCCGCTATGGTGGTTCAGCATGCCGGCCATCCTCAAGGGCTGGGTCGACCGCGTGTTCGCCTACGGTTTCGCCTATGGCGTCGGCGAGCACAGCGACAAGCGGTGGGGCGACCGTTACGGCGAAGGCAGGCTGGCGGGCAAACGCGCGATGCTGATCGTGACCGCCGGCGGCTGGCAGGAGCATTATTCGGCGCGCGGGATCAACGGGCCGATCGACGACCTGCTGTTCCCGATCAATCACGGCATCCTCTATTATCCCGGCTATGACGTGCTTCCGCCGTTCGTCGTCTACAAGGCCGACAAACTGGACGAAGCGGGTTTCCAAGCGACTGCCGAACGTTTGCGCGAGAGGATGCGAACGCTTGCGACGACATCCCCGATTCCCTACCGGCGCCAGAATGGCGGCGATTACCTGATTCCGAGCATGCGGCTCCGCGCAGGACTCGAGCATTCCGGCGCGACCAGCTTCGCGCTTCACGTCGAACAGGTCGAGGCACGCAGCCCAATGGGTGAAACGAGCTCCGTGCACTCGACGGCTGAGGGGTGCGCGGCAACAGCGTAATCCGCCGCTCGCGCAAGGACTCACCCCATCACCGTCCGCGTCAGCGTGCTCCGCGCAAACTTCTTCAGCGGCATCGGCTTGCCGAACAGAAAACCCTGCACGAGGTCGAAGCCGAGCTCGTTGGCGGCGACGAGGTCGGCGCGGCTCTCGACGCCCTCGGCGATGGCGCGCACGCCATAGCCATGCGAAAGCTCGACGATGTGGCGGCACACCGTGCGCTTGAGGCGATCAGTGCCGCTGCCGGTGACGAAGTGCCGGTCGGCCTTCAGCTTGATGAAGGGAATTTTTCCAAGGTCCATCAGCGACGGCCAGTTGGCGCCGAGATTGTCGACCGACAGGCCGATATTGTGCAGACGCAGTTCGCGGGCGACCTCGGCCAGGAGATCGAGATCGCGGATCGCCTCCTCGCTGTCGATTTCGATCGTCAGCCCGCCGAACGCCGGATGCGTCGGCATGCGCCGGCAGAGATCACGCACGGCTTGCGGCTCCTTCAGATAGGACGCCGGCAAATTGATCGCGAGATCGACCGGGCTCTGCTGCTCCAGTAGATAGTGCCAGTCCTGCATGGCGCGCTCGATCACGAATTCGGAGAGGTCGCGCATATTCGGGTCGTGCTCTTCGGGGATGAAATAGGCGGGCGGCACCACGCCCCAGGTCGGATGCCGCATCCGCACCAGCGCCTCGGCGCTATTGCGAATCAGCGTGCGCGCGTCGATCTTGGGTTGGTACCAGAGCTCGAGCCAGCCGGCGTGCAGGGCCTCGCCGACGTGCACGGCGGGGCTCGGCGCCGGCTCCTCGGGCAACAGCATCGCGACACGGTCGCGCAGCGTCTCCGCGGCAAACGGCGTCGTCAGCGGCGGCAGCATCTTGAGGCCGTATTCCTCGCCGACCTGCTGCACGGCCCTGACGATGATCGACTCGCGGGCGCCCACAGTCAGAACCCTGCCGTCGAAGGCCTCGCGCACCAGCGTCTCCAAAAATTTGCCGGGCTCGATGCCGTCGGCGGCGATGCCGAGCAGGATCAGGTCGGGCAATTCGCTTGTCAGCACGCTCTGCAGCTCCTCGGCACTGGCGCATTCGGTGGTGACGAAGCCGAGATCCTCCAGCACTTCCGCGAGAAACGCGCGAAGATGGCGCTTGCCGTCGGCCACGCAGGCGCGCGGCTTCACCTTTCGCCGTCCGAAGGTTTTCGGCCTTCGTTCGGCGAGTTCTACAATTTCGTCGTTCATCGCAAGCACTCCCGTTCCGTGCCGGTGTGTTAGCGACGTGAGCAGTTTCAAATATGGAAGGCTTCAGTCGATTGTCGAATTATCTGAGTAACGTTAAAGCGCCCATCACGTCTAAAATTATCTGGATCTCGGTCGGGAAGTTTTTACGTCTACCCGCGCGCCGGGCGCAGGGTTGCGACAATCACTGGAGATCTCGCGACGTGCAGTGCGGCTGCATGTACGCGCGCTGTCCTGCAATTGGACCAAGCCACGCGCGCCTCGCCCAATTGAATAATGGAGCGCCTCAATTGCGCGCGACGCGCGCATTTTTCCCGGTTCGCTCGTGACGGTTCTGCGACAATGCGTCGGTGCGCGCTGGCGCCAATGTGAAGCACATCACAAGCGGATTGCTGCACGTGCGCTATTGCTCTGGGCAGCCGGTGGTGGGCTGTCGAGGATCGCAGCAATGACGTCGCGGCGAATAATGTATTGGTGGTTCAGGTTCGTGCTGTCAGGGCGATTTCTCGATCGTTTCCTGTGCCTGCCGCGCGCGCATTAGCGCGGGATCAGGTTTGGCCGATCAGCTTGCGCAACGCGGCCGCGCCGTCCTCAATCGCATCGCGTCCCTTCCAGGCCAGATAGGACAGCTTGCCACCGAGCGTGTCGTGGCTGCGCAGCCGGCGCGAACCGAGAATGTGGCCGACATTGGAGGGGAAGCGGCTCACCTCGGCGGACACCAGCGCCGCGATCGCGTCCATCAATTGCTGGAGCCGAATGCCCCATTCGCAATGCTCGATGCCGTCGATCCGCACCTTGAGCGCATATTCGGTCTCGTAGATCTCGGCGAGCAGGTCGCGCGCAATCAGCACCCGGTTGTGCCGGAGCGCGATGCGCAAGGCGAGGCGCCTGTCGTCGAGCTGGTCGAGCACCATGTGAACGACGCAGGCATAGGGCGCGGCGGCGACATCGGCGGCGCCCTTGCTCGCTGCGGCCTTGGTGGCAAGACGCACCAATTGCCAGAACGTCTTCAGCCGCCTCGCCACCAGCGTCAGCGCGAACGGCAGCGCCTCGGGATGGGCCTTCTTGAAGGCGTCCAATCGGGCGGTGATCTGATCAACCGTGCCGTCGTCGAACTTCGCGATCTTCTCGGGCAGCCTGTCGTTGAACTTCGGCAGCGCGGCGCCGGCGCGCAGCACATGTTGGATCTTCTTCACGTCCTCGAAGGCGGTGTGCGATGCCGTGTATTGCGCGAGCTTGCCGCGCGCGAACTCGGTGCTCTCCGCTGATGCGAGGGTGCTTTCGAGAACCTTGACGACCTTGGTCTGGAAGGTCGATGCGATCTTCAGCACTTCCTTCTGGTTGTTGGCGGCGACCTGGTCGTTGATCGCCTTGATGTAGTCGCGTGCCATGGTCGGCAGCAGGTCGCGGCAGATCCACTCCCAGATCGGGGTGAGGGTGTTGCGCGAGATCCGCCCCATGTTGGCATGCTCGGGCGCGCCGTCGATCAGAAGCAGCTCGAGCGGCGCAAAGAAATGGCGCGAGGGACTGGTGGCGCGCGCCTGGTTCGATCCGTCCTTGCGAAATTCGGCGCGCAACCGGGACTGCAGGTCGGACGAGCCCGGCATGTCGATGCCGCACAGCTCAAGCCGTTCGAGCTCGCTGAGCAGGCAGCTGCGCGACAGCGGCGTCAGCTTCTGCAGGAAGTTCGATAGCTGGTCGATCTCGTTCATGGCACGCAATCTTCCGCAACGTTTCCAGCAGGCCTACCGACCCCATGCATGGAGGCATTTGCGCGCTCTCAATTGCGACATAGAGAAGCAAGCCGCCGTTAATATATCCGTAAAATCCAAGGCCGCAGGTAATCGGCGCGGATCTGATCGTTAAGAAGGCGTCGAGCGACCCGTCTATCAATTGGGCAGGTTCAGCAACCTAAGAATGTTGAGGGACGTTGCCACTCAAGCATAAAGTGTGCCTGTGCCGGGGTTTCAGCACAAAACTGCCAAATTCACCGTAGTCTTACGGAGCAAAAAGTTAACTACAGACCGCGTTGGGTTCCGCTAAACGAGTGACATGGGGTCACAGAATGATACGGCCACTGATTCGCGGCCGTCGGAATGGTACGAAAGCAACGCCGCTCCAACTGAAGAGCTCGATGCCGTCCGTCTGAACGCCGCCCGTGCCAAGGCGGCCGACGAAATGGCAGCCGCCATCGCCCGCGAGCTCAACGGTCCCCTCACGGCGCTCCTGCTCTACATGGGCGAGATCAAGCATCACAGCGATCAGCTCGCGCCGGTGACGGGCGACCGTGCCTATTTGCAGCGGGTCGTGGAGAATGCGCTAGTGCAGACCGAGCGGGTTTGTGGCCTCGTCAAACAGCTTGCCGGTTCTCACACGGGTGGCCTGCCGATCGCGTCCAGGGCCGAGGGCGCCGAATCGAAGTTCGCGCGCGCGCCACAGCTGCAGCGCGTGCCGAGCGCCGAAATCCTCGGCCTGTCAGGCCAGAAGCGGCTGACCAAGCGCGAGCGCGAGGTGCTGAGGCTGATCAGCGAGGGTTATTCGAACAAGCAGGGTGCGCTTCGGATGCAGATCAGCCCGCGCACCTTCGAGAGCCATCGCGCCGAGGCGATGCGGAAGCTCGGTGCGCGCAACACGGCGGACCTCGTCCGTGCGGCGCTGCTGCATTCGATCGACTGAAGGGCCTTGCGTCGGGCCGCCCGGCAGCGGGCGAGGGCCAAGCGTGAGGCATTTCTCGAAAAAGACCCGCGGCTCCGACCGTGCTCAGAAATAATCTTCGGCGAAGGGACGCGCGCGCGACGAGGGCCGCAGCGGCTTGAGCTCGTCCTTCGGCACGTTGGGAATGATCGTGATGGTCCAGCGGGGCGGCATGCTCGATTCCTGCTCCAGCACCGCACGTACGAAGCCGGTCACCGTCGCCTCGCCAGCGGCCACCGTCGCCATCCGGCCGTTGAACTGTGCGATGCGGAAGCGGCGAACTTCTTTCTGGTCCGCGGTCTCGTAGGTGAACATGGAAACCCTCCTGGTTTCCGGCGACTATCGCTGCCTATGATTAGCCATCTGTGAAAATCCCAAGCCGTAGAAGTACGGCGGGCATGCACGCGTGAGTGGTTGGAGCGTTTCGAGCGAGCGCGTCAGCCCTCCGGCTCCTGCGCGCGCGCGGCAGCGTAGGCGGCGTCCATCAGGTCCAGGAGGTCGCAAAATCCGGCGTCGCCGAGCCTCTCCGCGGTCTTCTCCAGCCGCAGCGCCAGCACCGCGAGCCTGACATAGCCGAACGTTCCGGCCGCGCCCTTCAGCGAATGCGCTTCGCGGGCGATCCTGCCGTGGTGCTGCGCGAGCGAGAGCGTGCGGAACGATTGCAGACGCGCGCAGGTTTCGCTCCAGAACACGTCGCGCACTTCGCAAGCACCATCCTCGCCGATCTCGCGCACCAGCGCCTGGTACGCGCCCGGCTCGCGCGCGGGTTCGGCATCAAGCACTGTTTGCGCAGGCGCGACGGTGACTTCGAACATGGTTTGGCCTGCCTTGATCACGGTTTGCCGCCGGCCCGTACAGGCGCGCGCGGCACATCCGTGTCTACGGCATCTGGATTTCAGTTCCGGTAGCAGGACATTCCGTGTTTGCGGGCCGGAATTAGCGGCCGGTTTACCACGCCGCAGCGCCAGTCAGCGCGGGCCGAGCAGCCGGTCATACTGCGCCTTCACGGTGGCGTAGCATTCGCACGCCGTCTGGCGCAGGCCGTCCAGGTTGAGGATCTGGATGTGTCCGCGGCTGTAGTTAATGAAATTCGCCTGCTGCAAGGTGTTGGCGACCAGCGACACGCTGTTGCGCCGAGCGCCGATCATCTGCGCCATCGCCTCCTGGGTCAGCAGCAGCCGGTAGTCGCCGGAGAGGTCATGGGTGTGGAGCAGGCAGCGCGACAGCCGTGACTCCACCGGATGAGCGGCGTTGCAGCCCGCGGTCTGCTGCACCTGCGCGTAGACCGCCAGTCCGTGACGCGTGAGCAGCGTCCGCAGGGTGCAGCTCTGGTCGGCCGCGACGCGCAGCCGGTCGAGGTCCATCATCGAGGCGGAGCCTGGAACCAGCACGATGGCCGTGTTCAGCGCGCAGGCATCGCCCATGATCGAGAGCGTTCCGAGCAGGCTGTCGCGGCCGATCATGGCGACTTGCACGTGCTCGCCCCTGGCGAGCTCCACCACCAGCGAGATGACGCCGCGATGGGGAAAGTAGGCGCGCTTGAGCGTTTCGCCGGTCGCGACCAGCACCGCGTCGTGCGGCAGATCGCCCGTCCGCAGGTGGGGGCGGATCAATTCATAATCGTCCGCCGACAGCGCGGACAGGAAACCGTTGGAGGAACGTACCATTGTTTCCAAAGTAGCCTCCCGTCTCCCGGACCAGCACGGGAAACTGCTTGTCGTTCGGCCACGTTCCATCATGTTCCCGTCGGGATATATTGGCAATTGGGACAAGACGTCCGATCGCAGTCAGTGCCGCTGCACGTCGGCCTCGCCAAGACAGATTCCCTGACCCAATTCCTACCGAGCTGGGAACCAGCAGATCCAGATGGTGCGGCTGGAGAATCGGTTTGGAGCTTGTTCGCGGTCATGGTTGATCCGGCGCGTTTCAAGGTCATCCGCGCCGCGTCGTCGTCATGGAGTTGCCTTGGCGCCGCGTGGCCGCAGATTCCGCGTCAATCGTCTTTCCGGCTCCGCGAAGGACGCTCTCAACAGTCCATTTCTCGAGCAAAGGAGCATGGCGTGCGCCACGGTTCAATTATTGAATCGCCAAATCGGGAAGCTCAAACGGGGACAGAAGATCTGCGCGATATTCTCGTCGTCGATGACGACCCGATGGTCTGCATGGCCATCGAGGTCTATCTCCAGCGCGACAATTTTCGGGTGACGATCGCCGAAGGAGGGGAAGCCGGACTTCGTGCGCTCGAACACGAACAGTTCGATCTGATGATCATCGATATCTTCATGCCGCACATGCGCGGGTTCGAATCGGTCAGAATCTTTCACGAGCGCGCGCCGGCCGTTCCGCTGATAGCGATGTCCGGCTACGCGTTCGCAATCTGAATTCGCCGGCCCCGGATTTCCTCCGGATGGCGCTGGAGCTCGGTGCGGCGCGCTGTCTGCGCAAGCCGTTCACGCCGCACGCGCTGCTCGCCGCCATCAACGATTGCCTGGCGGAGCACCGTCCCCAGGGCGAGCTTGCCCCGGCCGCGCGCCTGGGTTAGCGCGGCACCGGCCGCAGCGGACGCGGGTAACGGTTCGTTTACCGCAAATGCGGGTGATGCATATCCCGGCAAAGCACCAGGCGACGTGGCGAGACCGGCCCGGGCTGCAGGCAGCTCGATACAATTTGCGCGAAGACCGCGCATATCTCCTTCACAAGCAGGGCTTTCCCGCGCGCCGGGTCTCGCTGTTATCGGCACGTTCACCTAACGCGTCTCGCCGCTGCGGCGTGGGGCCGGTCTTGCCGAAAAACGCTGTCCCATGCAGTCGAACGGCAAACTTGTCTTCAATATCCGTATTAGCACGGAGGATGAAATTAACGGGACCGTGAAAGGGGATGTCTAACGATCCAAGGTGGGGGCTTCCGTTCATGCCAGCGCGGCTCGGGCGTCGAGGTCCAGATCCAGGTCTGTAAGGCGTAGCTCATGGATGATCTGTTGCGGGAGTTTTTGACGGAAACCAGCGAGAGCCTGGACACCGTGGACAATCAGCTGGTGAAGTTCGAACAGGAGCCGAACAACG
>NZ_JADPJC010000026.1:0-1219 GCF_023073215.1 Bradyrhizobium sp. 35 | reverse complement strand
GCCAGGCCATGATGAGATCCGCGCGTGCCGTTCCCAGATAAATGGTTCGGGCTCGAAGCCCGCTTTTTTGCACAGGGTTTACGGCGCGCCGATCGACTGTTTCGTCATCACCTTCACGAACCTCGCAGTCTGGAACAAACGGGATCAGCTAAAGGCCGGATCCCGCCGTTCATAGCTTGCGCCGGGCTTGGTCATCACCACCCATGCGATCCGCGCAATCTTGGCCGCCAAGGCGACGGTGACCTTGTTAGTGTGCATGCGTGCCTGAAGTCCATCAAGCCACGCGCCAAGGCGGTATCGCGAGCGATCAAGATGAGTCACGCAGGAACGGGCGCCATGGATGATCATCCGGCGCAGATATCGATTGCCGCGCTTGCTTATCCCCAGCAGCTTCGTTTTGCCTCCCGTAGAATATTCTCTCGGGACAAGACCTAGCCAAGCTGCCATATCGCGGGCCTTTTTGAACTGGCGGGCAGATCCAGCTGCTGCCAAAAGCGCCGTCGCGGCCAGCGGACCAATGCCCGGGATGGTCATCAATCGACGTGCGGTATCGCTTTGAGAGGCAATTGCCTCAATCTCGCGGTTGACCTCGGCAATCCGCAGCTCCAGCTGCCGCAGCTCGTCAAATGTAGATGCAAGAATGCGACGCATCGCCGAGGTTAGATCATTCGACTGATCGGCCAAAACCCTCGGCAGATCAGCCTTGAACTTGCCGGCGCCCTGGTGAATAGCGATCCCATATTCCAGGCAAAAAGCGCGCATCTGATTGATGAGGCACGTCCGTTGCGACATCATCCGATCGCGAACACGATGCAGCGCTTGCAGGTCAATGTGCTCAGGCGACCTTAGCTCGACGAAGCGCATCGTTGGTCTCGTCACGGCTTCGGCGATCGCCGCGGCATCGATGATGTCATTTTTGTTGGACTTCACATATGGCTTCACGAATTGAGCTGGGATAATGCGAACGGTGTGCCCCATGGCCGCGATCTTGCGGGCCAACCATTGCGAGCCGGAGCAGGCCTCCATGCCCACCAAAGCCGGTCCTGCACGTTCGAAGAACTGCAAGAGCGTATCGCGCCGAAAGGTCGCCTTCTGGATCGGCATTCCGGCGGCGTCGAGCCCAACGACGTGGAAAAGGTTCTTGCCAATGTCGATCCCAAACACCGTTGCCGGCCTGGGCTTGTTCCGTGTCCTCATTGCTTCCTCCTTTCAAAAGCCA
>NZ_JADPJC010000020.1:0-1219 GCF_023073215.1 Bradyrhizobium sp. 35 | reverse complement strand
TTTGCTGTCCAATCCCATCCGAAACCTCCGTCCAAGCCGGAGGCTTCTTTCGCACGTTCATTCGAATTCTGAAGCAAGGGTATCGGCTTCGCGCTTACGTTCAAACGCAAACCTTACGAACTAGTCGGCTCCTGACCTGGTTGAAGGGACTAAGCAGGCTAACTAGGGACCCAACCAGCTGAAGTTGATTATCCATATTGGGACGTGAGCTATGTCGACGGTCGTCCCTGGCTTATGGCACGATTGGGCATGAACCCAACCCGCAAGAACCGTTAGACATCAGATGCAGCCGTCCAGCGCTCGATCAGGCGTAAAGCTATGCTGGCGAGCAAAATCCCGAGCAACCCGCCGACCACCTTTTCGGTCGCATCCAGCAATCTAGCATGGCGATCTGGCGTCAGCTTTTGCAACAATTCCAGCACCACTGCGCTACCAAGCACGAGGCTGCACACCAGCGTCATCCGGTCCCGGTACGCGGCACAAAATGCCAAACCTAGGAACGCAAAGGCCGCGACGTGTTCGATATTGGCCGAACTGCTCAGTTGAGGCCTGTCGTGGATTGGAGACAGACTTGCGTAGGTGATAAAGGCAAGAGAAGCCCACGCCACGGCAACTGAAATTCTATACAGCATAGTAGCGACTGACCCCGAGTAGTTGCCGCAATATACTTCAGCGCCAACCGGATCCAGCGGCTCGCATTTGCCAGGGTGGTGGCTGCGGTTCTTCACCTGATCCAGAACTTCTGCCGCCGCGCGGCAGGGCAGTACGACCAATGGTAGGCGCACCAGAACGTAACTTTTCGTGATTGAACAATTAAAGGATTTAATTTATTTAATTTGGTTTAATAGTCGCAGTTAGCCCGAGGGGGAATACCTGATGCGCACAACAGAAGAAGACGAAGACCGCCGGGAGTTCTTGAAGATGTGTGGCAGGTTTGCTGCCATAACCCCGCCAGCGATGACTCTACTCCTGTCGACGTCGTTGACGTCAACAGCCATCGCACGTTCCGGCGCCCAAGACGGAGCAGGATATAGCGGCGGCGGCAGCAGTCATTCAGCCTTCGACAATGATCCACACAGCGCGACCGAGGATCACTCGACCAAGGAGTATTCATCAGCCGGCGGCGGTGGTGGGGGCTCTGGCGGCGCAGTGGCCTTCAGCCGCAGCGGGGATCCGGCTACAGGCGAATTCGGAGACGCAACCGTGATCCGCAAGTTCG
>NZ_JADPJC010000127.1:0-1242 GCF_023073215.1 Bradyrhizobium sp. 35 | reverse complement strand
CTCATTCAACCAATGAGGAAGCCTGATGCCTACCGAGAGATTGTCGATGCGCCGGATCCGAGAAGTTCTACGTTTGAGGCACCAGGGCCTGACCGAGTGCGTCATCGCGCGTACGTTGGGAGTGAGCAATGGGGTCGTACACGGTTATGTGCGTCGCGCCCGGCTTGTGGGGCTGATCTGGCCGCTGCCGGAGGGCCTGGACGACGAGAGCCTTGACTGCTGCTGTTTCCAGCGCCGACGGCAGCCTCTCAAAGCGACCGGCGCCCGACACCGGATTGGGGTTATGTCGAGAAGGAGCTGCGCCGCCGCAGCGTGACGCGCCTGCTGTTGTGGGAAGAGTATCGCGCCGCCAATCCGGACGACTTTGGCTATACCTGGTTTTGCACGACGTTCGAGGCCGGGAAGCAGCGGGCCCGGCCAAGCATGCGTCAGACCCACGCCGGTGGGGAGAAGGTATTCGTCGATTTCGCCGGCGAAACCATCGATATCTTCGATCCCATCACCGGCGAAGTGCGCGCCATGAAGCCGTTGTCGCGGCATGGGGGCCTCGAACTATACCTACGCCGAGGCCTGCCCAAGCGAGAGCCTGTCCGACTGGATCGGCGTGCATGCCAGCCTGTTCAGGTACCTCGGCAGCGTGCCGAAGTTCGTGGTCTGCGATGATCCCAAGGCCGCCGTGACCAACCCCGATCGCTACGATCCCGGGATCAACTGCACCTATGCTGAGATGGCCGGCTATTACGGTATCGCGATCCTGGCGGCCCGCCCGAGGCGACCAAAGGACAAGGCCAAGGTTGAGGTCGCAGTCCAGATCGCCCAGCGCGGGATCCTGGCCCGCCTGCGCAACCAGCGCTTGTTTTCCTTGGCGGAGCTCAATACCGCCATCCGCGGGCTCGTCGTCGAACTCAACGCCCGCCAAATGCGCGGCTTCGGCTCTAGCCGGACCGAACTGTTCGCCGAGATTGATCGCCCCAGGTTGAGAGAACTGCCGGACCAGCCCTACGTCTTTGCGCGCTGGAAGCGTTGCCGTGTCGCCCCAGATTATCACGTCGAGATCGACGGCCATTGGTATTCCACCCCTTACCGCCTGATCCGTGAACTCGTCGATGTCCGTATCGCCGACAAGACCGTCGAGGTCTTCCACAAGGGACAGAGGATCGCCAGCCACGCCCGTGCGCCCAACCGGCGCGGCCACACCACGATTGCCGATCATATGCCCAGCGCCCACCGCCGCTACGGCAA
>NZ_JADPJC010000029.1:0-95630 GCF_023073215.1 Bradyrhizobium sp. 35 | reverse complement strand
CTTGAAACAGCTTCTATCGCCCACGGCGGCGACCAAGGCTGTTGCTGTCACAGGTCCGACGCCTTCGATTTTGCCGAGCCGCTGGCACTGCTCACTCGTACGAAGATTTCCCTTAGCCTACCCGATCGTCGGAGACCTTGCGCCACTGCGTTCGCGCGGCCTCTGAGACCTGACGCCAGCTCCTGAATTTTATCCAAAATCATTTGCCATTTGCAGGATCTCTCTCGACGGGGTCCCATAACTCACGAGCCTCACATCAAGTCCGAAACCTGACATCATGGTTAGTGCTCGCCGGATAGCTGCGTTGATCCATTCAGCTTCGTTACCAAAGACTCCTCCGCCGAGGGATGTGAGCAGGACAACGTTCGATGCACCCCGCTTTTTGTTCAGTACAGCGGCCAACATCGTGGCTTCGTAGGCTGCATCCAAAACCAGCGATGCGAACGGCTTCCAGTGCGCCGACGACACTCCGGTGTAAGCTACAGGAAGAGCCGAGCAAAAAGCCTGCGAGACTATCGGCCGAAGCTCTCCTTCGGCATCGGTGACTTCGACATCGCGGTGTATCCCGATGCACAGTTTGCCCCGCAGCATATCGATCTGTTCGGATTGTAGGGCCCCGAGGTACGCCGCAATGGCGTCGAGTCCGGCGCGGGTGCATATCGCGTAGCCATTTTGCATGCGCCATAAAGATGAGACTGGCCTATTCAAGGCCGCAGAAAAAAACTCGCCGAGATCGGCCAATCCATCGAGCTGCCGTATTGCTGTCTGGCCGTAGCTGCCATCCACCATTGCAAAGTAGTTACGGTAGATCGTGGCCGCACCGGCAGCGATCGCACACGCTGGGCCTTGAGTACGATCGTGTTGATAGCGAGTAACGCCCTGCTCCGGCGTTACCTCGGGCCCAATCATTTCCAGAAGGTTGAACTGGGAGGCGACTTGGAACAAAGCACCAGCGTTCTCGGGAAACTGATGCATATGACGGACGTCTCCGGTCACCAGACTTACCTTGAGCCGCCCGGGCAACGCGTCAGCGGATGCAACCCTCTCGCGCAGAGCCTGCAGCGACACCAACTCAAGTTCTCCGATACGATAGCTTCTCCCGTTTACCAGCGATTTCAGCTGGCCGCCTTCTACCTTGAGCTTGACTCGTGTGTCGTCGTAGCCTGCTTCGCGAAATCCCGTAAGCGTTTCGAACCAGTCCATTGACGACTCCCACGATCAATTACGCGCGGCGCTGATGCCTCGGACGAAACGTTCTTGTTCACTAGTCTCGATCGCGCC
Organism: Bradyrhizobium sp. 35; assembly: GCF_023073215.1. NCBI lineage: Bacteria > Pseudomonadati > Pseudomonadota > Alphaproteobacteria > Hyphomicrobiales > Nitrobacteraceae > Bradyrhizobium > Bradyrhizobium sp. 35. Next base: position 94,349 of record NZ_JADPJC010000029.1, on the reverse strand, counting down.
TGGCCGCACCGCGCGTACACGTGCGATCGCCGTCTCTGGCTCCATGCCAAGTTCGATCAAGAGTCGTGCCGCCATCGTACCGGCTCGTCCGAGTCCACCCCGGCAATGGACCAGAACGTCGGAGCCGCTGCGCAGGATCGAGCGCAACTCTTCACCGGCCACAACCCACTCCCTCTCGAATCGCTCGTCCGGAATCGACACGTCAACAATTGGAAGATGGAACCACAATATATTCCGCCGCGATATTTCTTCGCCGAGACGTTCCACTCTCAGCAGCACCAGCTCCTTTGGCTCCAGAAGTGTGACAACCGCGGCTGCGCCCCAATCCCGGATCCCGTCGAGATCAAGCGCGAGATCGCGAACCCACTCACCGGTCATCGCGTGCCGATCACACTTTCCTGGGCAGAAAGTCATTCCAACCCTTCCCAATTCGGGCCCAGAACTTACGACCGCGATCTGCAGGGGGTGCGTCAAAGAGGTTCTTTTCATTTAAAATCTCCATTCCTGCCGGGCCGCACGGTGGGGTCGAAAAAGTGGGATGCAAGGCGCCCCTCAAAACCCCGCCCGGGTCGACCAATCATGAAGGCTCAAAAACGGCACGGACAAAAGACAAATCATATTGGCGACCGAACTAAACTGCGCCGCATCCGACTGAGCAACCTTCTGCAATCCGCTTTTGAACGCGGATTACAGTTGCTGCGTGCCAATTCCCACCGATTGGCGTGGCTATCTTGCGCTCATTCAGTGCCGTGGCGATAGCTCGCGCGGATCGGCCCGTGAGTTCGGTGAAGATCGGACGCAACTGCTCAGCGCGTTCCTTGGCCTCGTCGCGGTTCTGGATGCCCTTGGCGTTCAGTCCGCCCAGCTTGACACCCTGGGCTTTCTTGGCCGCCAGCGCGTCCCTGGTACGACGAGAAATCATGGCGCGCTCTTTTTCAGCCAACGCGGCGTAGAGATGCAACATGAACGGGTCGGCGTCAGCGCCCAACTCTGCGGCGATGAACGGCGTCTTGTGCGCCATTAGCCCGCTAATGAAGTGAACGTCTCGGCTCAGCCGATCGAGCTTGGCAACAATGATCGGCGATTTGAGCTTCCGAGCCGCCTTCAGCGCCGCCGCGAGTTGCGGTCGGCGATCGAGGGCATCCGCCCCCTTACCGGTTTCGACCTCCTTGAAGGTCTGGATTAGGTCGTAGCCCTCGGCTTCGGCGAACCGGGCCAGCGCCGCTTGCTGGGCCTCGAGTCCAAGGCCCGATTTCCCCTGTCGCACGGTCGAAACGCGAATGTACGCAATTGCGGTTTTGGTCATGAGACTAATCCTCAAATGTACAACACGGCAACCGGCGCTGGCGTGTTACAATCGTGCTAACATACTGTAATTGAATGGCTTTTGGTAGTATTTTTACCAGGTAGGCGAGGCCCTACAAGCCCCCTCAGGGCGGTGGCAGATTTTCGGCGGAAGTCGCAAAAGCAGCACGTGCGGGGGCCGCCGCACCGGCAGGAGGCCTCTGGCTGGCGACGGCCACTTGGACCGGGCCCGGAGGCCGGTTGCTGGCGCCACTGGCGCTGCGAATCCGAGGTTGCCCACGTGGGCCCCCGTGGCCGAGCCAGACGCTGTATGGGGCCGATCCAGCTCATCGCAGCAGCGCCGTCGTTACCTACTGTTTGGCTTGTCGCTACACCCACTCCATGCTGGTGCCGTAGGCCAGCTCGTCGACGGGCCAGCAGCACATGGCCACGGCGTCCGCGAGGTTGGGACTGCGCGTGCCCTCAGGCTGCTTGTCGGATCACGAGCCGCATGCGCGTGCCCTTAGCCGCGTGTCACTAACGATATCCATTCGGCGTAGGCCGCAGGATCACCGGGGGTCGAGCGTCAATCAATTGTCCGAAGATTAAACATGCGGGTGGTTCTGGCGAGCAACTGCAGCAGGGCCAGTACAATCAATCTGCGGCCTTCGAGTACAGCGGCTCGCCAGTATCGTTGTCGATGATGACGAGTGGCTTCGTGCTGGCGGGCAATGCGCGGAGGTGGTTGTAGTACTCGGCCAGCTCTTCCTGCGTCATGGCCGTCTCGGCCTTGGCTTTGATGGTGTGCTCAAGGTTGCCGCCAACGCTCACCTTGGCCTCCAGGGGCAGCAGACGACCGAGCAAGCTGGCGAACACTTCAGGCCGTTTGTCTGCGAGGTACTTGAGGTAACCGACGAGGTCCTTGGTCTTCGAGTGCACGCTGTTCTCGGCCGCGAGGATGATTGCTTCCTTCAGCTCGCGTGTTACCCTATTCTGCGTGCCCTTTTGACGGCCACCGAAGCGTTGGCCCTTCCTCGGAATCTTTAAGCTGGCTGTATGGCCACGGGGCATCGTGTATCGCCTTTCTATCCTCTAACTTAGCTGCCACGCTCGGCTTCGTAGTCAGCAGCTTCCTTGCCGAGAGTCTCGTAGCCATCATAGCCGTCGCATTGCATCGCCTATGAACGTGGGTTGCTGGAAACGGCGCCACCACCACAATATTCGATCGGCCCGCCAGGTTAAGCCGCCGTGCCGCTCGCCCCAGGCCTCGGGCTCGTTGCGGCAGGGTGCCATGGGAGCGCCTTGGCCCGCGGCCCTTGGGTAAGCGCTGGCCGGGGCCGCCAGCCCGGTTGCGCGCGCCGCTGGTGCGACGAAGCGTCATGGTTGCCCCTTTACCGATCGCCATGTGAGAAGCGCCGATATGCCCTGCTAGGTCGCCGGGCAGGGCAGACCTGCGCGGGGCCGCCCGCATGGTCTTGCCAACTTCGTGTACCGCTAGGCCACGGGCGCGGGGCCAAAGTGCTTTGGTCGCATGGGGGTACGCTACTACGCACGCGCACATGGGAATCTTGCCTAAGACGCCCGCGCACGCAGCAATGTTGTGGTGTTGTAGTGTTATCGTGTCCGCGTATGTGCATGTAAACACTAACTCTCTGCTACACCACTGCTACAACACTACAACAGGGCGCGGCGCCCCCGTATGCCCGACTACAACACTGCAGTGTTGTAGTAACTCCCTTACGCGCATTCACGAGTGATCAAATCGCCGGTTCCGGCATGTTAGGCGCATCTAGTTCCGGAGCCTCCTCGACAGCATCGCTGGGCACCCACCAGCACCGTTTGCGATAGTTCTTGATGGTGAGGTTTTGCGGCTCCCCACCTAGCGCCCTGATCCACGTGGCGATCTCCTTGCGGTCCACCTTGCGCATCCCCTCCCTCTCGAGAAATGTAGCCACTGCAGCCATCGTGAAGTAGCGCCGCCTGCTTTCCTCGTCCTCCCATGGTGCCCCGCGCAGCAGGTCGTCTCTCTCCTTGCCGCGCATTCGGTTCGTCAGAAACGTTTCGAGCAACTCCCTGAAGTGGCCCTGGCGCGTGGTGTCCTCGTCCGCCTGCTTTTCGGTCAGCTTCGGCATGACCTCTCTCAGTGTATTGAGCCATATGGCCTGTTTCACCGCCGGAAAAACCGTGTTGAGTTGCTTGAAACACTGGATCACGAACCGTCGATATTCGACGATGTCCCGCGGGTCCGTTATCCTCATTGTGACATTGCTGCCTCGGATGGTTACGTTCCAATAAGGTTCGTCTGAATTGATCTTCTCCAAGCTGACGATACAAGGGATATCGCCGATGTCCTGTTCTGCGCCTATAATGGCCTTCAGCTTTGCGATTGATGGCTTGGTCATGCCGCCACCTCGCCGCTGAGCAGCCGCCGATACAACGCGCGCCAGCCGCGGTCGTGCTGATCTGCTTGCCAGAAGATAGTTTCGACCTTGATCGACCGGATTTTGCGGAAGTCTCTCCACTTGCGCTCGCAGGCTCTGGCCTCGTACTTCAACGACTCCCGCGACCACTCATCGAACAGCACATAACCGGCATCGCCCAGCCCATCGTAGATGGCTGCACCAACCCGATACCAGAGATCGTAGTCGTCGCTGGGAATGACGGACAGTGCGACCTTGATCTTCAGTTCAAGATCCTCTGCCGAAATCGGCGCGTAAACCGGTGGATTGTCTTCGGGACAGAACGAAACTCCCTTCCCAGCGTCTTTCAGCAGAATGGCTCGTAACTTTGGATCAAGTACGATGGCCTTCAGGACGTGACGTCTTACTGCCACGAGATCGAGCAGCCACCGGGGCGCGTCTGCGATGAGAGCGTGGTTGATCCATCTGTACTCGCCGCGCTTAGGCCGCACCGACGGCGGAGCGATGACGAAACCACCGTCGCCCCGAACGTCGATGCCCGGCCCGAGTTTGGAGGCACTGCATGGTATCGTGATGTCGGGTGGCTGCTTGAAATAGTAGTGCCTAGAACCGGTCGGCGATTCGGCCATGCGTGTCCGTGGCAAAGCGCCGTGCTGCACTTCGAGCCGAATGAGACTCTCGCGACCATCGTGATCGTGCCCGTCTGGCGTATCGACGTCGATTACGAAGAGCCCATTGGCTGCCCCAGTAGGCAAGCCAATTGCCGCGCCGGGCCAACGCCGCCAATACTCGCGTATCTCATCCGGGTTCTTGGTGAAGCCCCATGGATTGCCGTTGCTTTGGTCGGCCGACGTGTGGCCGAGCTTCTGTTGCCCTGCAAATTTCGCGGGGAACACGAAATAGCCGCGCTTTGCGTGGTCCAGCGCGGCGGCAACGAGCCCCTTCATGACTGATATCCGTTATCGCGGAGCCACTGTTGAATGCGCAGCACGGTTGAACACGTCTTAGAACCATAAGTAGACGCGCGGACGTCACCGTTAGCCGTGATGCGTAGTTCGACTCTCTGTTCGCAATCTGGGCACCAGTACAACCATCGCCCGTCTTCGCTCTGCTCAAAGCGGCCCAGTTTGCGAGCCGCAGATTCTAATCTTGCGGCATTCTGCGCGTTGCAAAACGCAGCAACCTCTTGCGACATGCGACAAGCGTCCCAAATAGCGTCATTGCCAGATCGACCTTGGTGGTCGGGGTGTGCGCCGCTTGTCGCCCTCGTAACCTTACTCGTCTCCCTGATTAAACTAGTTCCGCGGGTTCGTTTCCTTTGGGTCATCTCAATCATCCTGAGTCTCTGCGAAAGAAAACATGTGCGTTCACTGGCGACGCACATTCGTCGCGCGCAGAATTCTGGTACCAGCCGTTCTCGCAAGTGAGCTTTCGCGACCGAGTGGCGCGAGGCGCTTTGATCTCACCGTTTCAAATCATTGTCTTACGCCGCCTCGTTGGCGCGCTTGGCCAGACGGTGTATCTGCCAAGCCACGAGATCGGCCTCCAACCAAGCCACGGCGCGACCAGCATCGCTTAGGGATATTGGCCGGGGAAATTCCCCCTTCTTAATCAACTCGTCGATCTGCGTCCGACGCAGGCCGACGTATTTCGGCAGTTCGCTGCGTCGATAAAGCCGATTAAGGTGGGGATGCACTTCATTCATCTGCATTGCTCCGTTGGTAACGCCCGACGGCGTTTGCCGGGGGAGCATTATTAAAGTGCAATCGCGCCTGCGAAGCGCGCTACCTAGATGGATGACCTAAAACGCAAAACATCGGCAAAAAGACTAGCTGCAAAGAGTGGCGCCGGATGGCTCATTGAACCATTGGAACGTACGCTAGCGGTTACTCCGCCAGCTTCTGAGCTTATCCTCGTCTACGCCATTGCGCCGCGCAGCAATTTCCAGAGCGGTTGGCGGCTGACGTTCACTACGATTCATCTTTCCAAAGCGGCGTTTCCAGATAGCCCGGATGCGATCCATATCCTGAGCTGCGTCTGAAAGGGCATCGCGCTCTAGCGGAGAAAAATCGCTCGGGCGCGATTCTCCCCGCTTTCTTCCTCGATTGTTCTTTTTTCCTTTAGGTGGCGGACTGTGCACAAGTTGCCACAGTTGTCGCAGAGCAAATCGAGAGCTTTGCAGATCGTTACCTATCAATTGGATAAGAACATCGAAGCTTGGGGCTTCGTCAGCTTCAATGCCCATGGCCAAGGCAAGCTTTCTTTCGTTAGCGCTTGCCTTATGGCCTCGAATGGCGCGGATAATCCGTCCGCGCAACCACGTGTCACTCGAATCTTTCGAGACCGCATTGTTGTAATTGTCATCATTCATCACCTCCAATTCAGACTGCAAATCGGAGGCGGTGGGCTCATAGAGCAAGTCCAGTTGCTCGTTCGTCCATTGTTCCAGGAGCCTTTGGTCTTTCTTGCTTTGACAGTTCCAGCGGGGCAGTTCGCCTCTTGTTGCGTTCATGGCGCGCGCAGAGGCATGATGTTATCGTGCCTCCCAACGGAAGGCGTCGCACAGTAGGTCGCCCAGTCAGTCATTAGTTTTCGACGTTTTTCAAACAGGTCGCCGCGCCGATAGGCGGCCTCGACCTTATTCCCAATCACATGGGCGAGCGCCATTTCGACAACGTGATTAGGATAGCCGGTCCGCTCCGCCGCCCAATCCCGGAAGGTAGACCGGAAGCCATGGACAGTAATTTCGAACCGATCCATTCGTTTCAGAACACCGGCCATTGCCATGTTTGAGATCGGAACGCCCTTGCGCCCACCGGGGAATACAAAACCGTCTTCGCGCGGCAGAGCCTTCAAGATTTCAAGAGAGCGGCCGCTCAGCGGCACGCGATGTTCTTTATTGGCCTTCATTCGCACGGCCGGGATGGTCCAGAGCTTCGCATCCAGATCGATCTCCGACCACCGACTTCCGATAATTTCACCAGTGCGGCTGGCGGTGAGGATCGCGAACTCCAATGCCCGCGCGGCTATGCCCTCGCGAGTTGCGAGCTGCGCCATAAAATCGGGTACTTCAACAAACGGCAGCGCCGCGTGATGCTCGACCTTGGCAATTGTGTTGCGGGCGGGTAGGGCATGGAGCAAGTTGCCGCCCCAGGCAGCTGGATTTTCTCCCGTCCGATAACCGCGTGTCTTCGCGAAATCGAGAACGGCTTCAATCCGGCCACGCACTCGGCTCGCCGTCTCGGTCTTGGTGTACCAGATCGGTTCGATCGCCTTGAGGACGAGCGCCTTGTCTATCGCGGCGACGGGCATATTTCCTAGCGCCGGGTACGCGTACATCTTCATCGTCGAGAGAAATTGCGCGCTGTGTTTTGCGTTATTCCACTTGCGTGAATGAAACTTGTAATATTGCTCCGCGCATTCCTTGAAGATGACATTCGCCGCAGCGGCGAGGGTTTTCTCCAAGATCTTCTTAGCGAGTTCATCCTTGCGGGCATCGATTGGGTCGATCCCGTCCTTCAGCAGCTGCCGCGCCTTGCGGGCGCGCTCGCGGGCCTCGTCCAACGTGAAGTCATCGGCCGGTCCCAGCCCCATCGCCCGCTCGCGACCGCCGCGCTCATAGCGTAGCAGCCACGAGCGGGCGCCGGTTGGCGTGACCTGCAGGTAGAGGCCCTTGCCGTCGCCGTAGCGGCCCGGCTCAGTGAGCTTCGCGATCTGCCTCGTGGTCAATGCCATAGGATCTATTTCCTAGATCGTAAACCCCCGGCTGGACTCCCGGCTCGGTCGTAGCGGTGCATACCGACCAATATTGGGTGAAAACGGGCAAGAACAAGTGAGGAAATCCCTGCGGCGCAAGGCTTTTCAAGCCTAGCCCACCGGGCCATTTCGAGCCTCTTCGGACGTTGCGGGGTACTAAAAAGGCGGCCACTCTCTCCGCCATCAGCCCCGTGTCCGCTCCAATTGCCGCTGTCCAAATGGCGGCGTCAAAACCCGGTCGCGATGCGGCAACCTGGCCGCAGTTTATTCCATCATTCAACCAGTACATGCGTCGTGGGAAAAGCCCCAAAGGTGCATGAGCGTCTCTCGCGCGCCTTCGGCCGCCACAACGCGTCGTGAAGTCGCGCCATGCAGAAACGCGCCTGTACACGGTGGCGTGACCTCCATAACTTCCGCGGCGCAATGTGAGGAGATGCGACGTGGCGAAGAAGACGGCGACCAGGAAGAAATCTGCTGCGAAGAAAGCAGCGAAGACCTCCAGCAAGACAAGCGCCGTTCGCAAGGGCAAGGTCGCGAAGGCTGCAACCAAGCCGGTCAAGCAGGCAGCTCCGCGCAAATCATCGGCACCACGCCGCCCAAAAGGCCCGGCCTGGCAATGGTCGGCGGTCGAGACCGCAGCCGCCATCCGCTCCAGCGCCATCTCGGCGGTCGAGACCGTCGAGGCGCATCTCGAGCGGATGCGGGCCGTCAATCCGCGACTGAACGCGGTTGTCGTCGATCTCTCTGAGGAGGCGCTGGCCGCGGCGCATGCGGCCGACAAGCGGCGCGCGAAGGGCGGCGAGCTCGGCCTTCTGCACGGCGTACCGATCACGATCAAGGAGAACGTCGACTACGAGGGCCGTCCGAACTTCAATGGCGTCCCCGCCAACAAGGACCTCATCGCGCCGTCGGATTCGCCGGTGGTGCGCAACCTGAAGAAGGCTGGCGCGATCATCATCGGCCTCACCAACACGCCGGAATTCTCCTTCCGCGGCTTCACCGACAATCCCCTGCACGGGCTGACGCTCAATCCCTGGGATCCCAATATCACCTGCGGCGGCTCCTCGGGCGGTGCGGGTTCGGCGGTCGCCGCCGGCATAGGCACCATCGCGCACGGCAACGACATCGGCGGCTCGCTGCGCTGGCCGGCGCATTGCAACGGCGTTGCGACCATCAAGGACGCAGGGACGTATTCCGGCCTTCAACGCAAGCGCAACCGCCGAGCGGCCGATGCTGGCGCATCTGATGTCGGCGCAGGGGCCGCTCGCCCGCCACGTCGCCGACGTCAGGCTCGCGCTGGAGGTGATGAGCCAGCGCGATCCGCGCGATCCCTGGTGGGTACCGGCGCCGCTGGTCGGGCCGAAGCCGAAGGGGCCGATCAAGGTCGCGCTCGCCAGGATTCCTGAAGACATGGACGTCGATCCGCACGTCGCGGCGGCGTTGCGTCAGGCCGCCGATCACCTGGAGCGTTCCGGCTATCGCGTCAGCGAGGTCGATGTGCCCGACATCGACGGCGTCTGGCAGACCTGGTGCGACATCATCACCAACGAGACGATGGTGATGCAGGAGGCCGGCATGCTGAAGGTGACGTCGGAAGACTTCCACAAGGCGTGGGGCGGCATGAAAGCCAAGGCCAACGTGCTCGACCTCAAGGCCTGGATGCAGGCGACCGCCGCGCGCAACGGCCACATTCGCGCCTGGCAATTGTTCTTCGAGGAGTATCCGGTGGTGCTGGCACCGACCACGGTGAAGCCGACGCCTAGCCCGCGCGAGGACACTGTCAGCCCCCAGCGCGTGCGCGAGATTTTCTGGGGCGAGATCCGCTTCATCTCCGCGATCAACGTGCTGGGCCTGCCGGGCGCCGTGGTGCCGGTGACGCTGCACGATGGCCAGCCGATCGGCGTGCAGCTCATTGCCGGGCGCTATCGCGAGGATCTCGCGCTCGATGCAGCGGCCGCGATCGAGAAGCGCGCCGGCGTGCTCGCCCATCGGCTGTGGGAACAGATGGACTGATAGGGCAGCGAAGTTGTTTCCCTCTCCCCTTGTGGGAGAGGGTGGCTCGCCGCGCAGCGGCGAGACGGGTGAGGGGTCTCTCTCCGCTAACGCAAGCTTGGCCGTATGGATAGAGACCCCTCATCCGGCGCTTCGCGCCACCTTCTCCCACAAGGGGAGAAGGGAGTGCAGCGTGTTCGCTGCCGCCAACCGCAAAACTTCATTAATCCAATTTGACTTGAATTTTAGCCAATTCCCCAACAACCGTTAGGGTTACTTCCTCGATCTCTAGACGAATTATTGTCCGCTTTACCACCCGCCTCTAACAGAGGGACGGCGGACAACGCACATGCCTCATACAGGCCAATAAGTGCGGCCCGCTCCACGCGGAGGTGGCACGATGCGCAACGAGACGATCGCTATTCACGCCGGCTACGAGCCCGAAGCCACCACGCACGCGGTTGCCGTGCCGATCTACCAGACCGCGGCCTACGCCTTCGACAGCGCCGATCACGGCGCGGCGCTCTTCAATCTCGAGACCGAAGGCTATCGCTACAGCCGCATCGCCAATCCGACCAGCGCGGTGCTGGAAAAGCGTATCGCGGAGCTCGAGGGCGGCGTCGGCGCGCTTGCGGTCGCGACCGGGCAGGCCGCGCTGCATTTCGCCTTCGTCAACGTCGCCGATCACGGCGGCAACATCGTTTCCGTGCCGCAGCTCTATGGCACCACGCATACGCTGCTCTCGCACATCCTGCCGCGGCAGGGCATCACCGGCCGCTTCGCCGAGAGCGACAAGCCCGAGGCAATCGAAAGGCTGATCGACGAGAACACCCGCGCCGTGTTCGCCGAAACCATCGGCAATCCCGCCGGCAATGTCTGCGACATCGAAGCACTGGCGAAGGTCGCCCACGCCCACGGCGTGCCGCTGATCGTCGACAATACCGTTGCAACGCCCATCCTGCTCAAGCCGTTCGATTACGGCGCCGACATCGCCGTGCATTCGCTGACCAAGTTTCTGGGCGGTCACGGCACCACGCTCGGCGGCGCCATCGTCGACTCCGGAAATTTCCCCTGGGCCAAGCACGCCGACCGCTTCCCCGGTTACAACAAGCCGGATGCCTCCTATCACGGCCTCGTCTATGCCGAGCGCTTCGGCCGCACAGCCTATATCGAGCGCGCGCGCAGCATCTATCAGCGCACCATGGGTTCGGTGCTGTCGCCGTTCAACGCCTTCCTGCTGCTCCAGGGCATCGAAACCGTCGCGCTGCGCATGGAGCGCCACTGCGAAAACGCCCGCAAGGTCGCCGAATTCCTGCGCAAGGATCCGCGCGTGGCCTGGGTCAACTACACCGGCTTCCCGGACAGTCCCTATTATCCGCTGGTGCAGAAATATCTCGACGGCAACGCCTCGTCGCTGTTCACCTTCGGCATCAAGGGCGGCATGGAAGCCGGCAAGTCCTTCTACGATGCGCTGAAGCTGATCACGCGCCTCGTCAATATCGGCGATGCCAAGTCGCTGGCCTGCCATCCGGCCTCGACCACGCACCGGCAGATGTCGGCGGAGCAGCAGCGGGTCGCCGGCGTTTTGCCGGAAACGATCCGCTTGTCGATCGGCATCGAGCATTGCCAGGACATCATCGAGGACCTCGATCAGGCACTGGAAAAGGCCTGCCCGTCCGCGCGCCTCCAGGCCGCGGAGTAGGCGGCTGCGCCGATGACGATCCTGATCGACAGGGATCAAGCTATATCGAGCCCGGCGCTGGTGCCGGGAGCGGGCGATCTGGCGCGCGAGCCCGGCGGCACCGAGCTCACGATCGGGTTGATCAACAACATGCCGGATCCGGCGCTGAAGGCGACCGAGCGGCAATTCATGAAGCTGCTGCAAGCCGCAGCAGGTCCGCGCCGCATCCGCTTTCACTGCTTCTCGCTGCCTTCGGTGAAGCGCTCGCCGGAAGCGAGATGGCATGTCGAGAGCGAATACTCGGAACTCACCGAGCTCAGACGCCACAGGTTCGACGGCCTGATCGTGACCGGCGCCGAGCCGATCGCGCCTGAGCTCGACCAGGAACCGTATTGGCGCGATCTCACCGAGCTGATCGACTGGGCCAAGGTCAACACGCGCTCGACGATCTGGTCGTGCCTCGCTGCGCATGCCGCGGTGCTGCATCTCGACCGCATCGAACGGCGGCCGCTGCCGGCCAAATGTCACGGCATTTTCGACTGCGAAGCCGTGACCAGGGATCCGCTGACGCGGGCCGCGCCCGCTCCCCTCAAGGTCTCGCATTCGCGTCTCAACGAGATCGCCGAGAGCGACCTCGTTGAGGCCGGCTACCAGGTGCTGACGCGTTCGGCAAAGGCCGGCGTCGATACCTTCGTCCGCCAATATGCCAGCCGATTCGTGTTCTTCCAGGGCCATCCGGAATATGACGCGCTGTCGCTTCAGCGTGAATATCTGCGCGACATCGGCCGTTATCTCGCGCGTGAGCGCGACAATTATCCGCATCTGCCCGTGAGCTATTTTGACGCTTCGACCGAAGAGAAGCTGGTCCGCTTCGAGAAACAGGCAAGGCACCAGCGCCACCCCGCGCTCAGCAACGAGCTGCCCGCGCTGAATTTGCGTGCCGATATTGCCGCGGGCAGCGCCGCGGCGGCATTGTTCCGGAACTGGCTGCAATATCTCGGCGCGGGGACCGACGCGTCGGTGCTTGCACGTTAGGTCGGGACGACGGCATCGACGTTAGGACTAACGAAGTGTGTAGCTTGCCTCGAGCGGCGCACGAATGCTTCAGTGACGGCGGGGCAGACAGGAAATGCGAGTCGTGTGGTCGGCACTCCAGGGACGCGTGAGCAATCGGCTGGCCCGGCACTTTCGTGCCGCGCCGCACCGTCTGCCCGCGCATGCGCCCATGGTGAGCTTCACCTTCGACGATGCCCCCGATAGCGCCGCAGGCGAGGGCGCCGAGCTTCTGGAGCAGCATGGCGGCCGCGGTACCTTCTATCTCGCGGGCAGCCTGGTCGATCGTCCCTCGGACCATTGGCACGGCCTGTCGAACGACGCGATCGTGCGGCTTCACCGGGCGGGGCACGAGATTGCGTGCCACACCTTCTCGCACCAGAGTGCGGTCAATCTCGACGAGACCGCCATGGCCCGCGAGATCGAGCGAAACCGCAGCCATTTTCGCGGCATCGATTCCTCGATCACGCTCGAAAATTTTGCTTACCCCTATGGCATCGCGTCGGTGTGGCGCAAGCCGCAGCTCGCCAAGACCTTCCGCTCGGCGCGCGGCATCCTTCCCGGCGTCAATCGCGACGTCATCGATCTCCAGTTCCTGCGGGCCTCGCCCCTGGTCGATCGCGAGATCAATACGACGGGTGTCGATGGCTATTTCGACGAGGCGGTCGAGAGCGGCGGATGGCTGATCTTCTACGGTCATGACGTCGCCAACGCGCCGAGCCCGTATGGCTGCACGCCGGACCTGATGCGCCATGCGCTGCAGGCCGCCGCGAGGCGCGACATGCCGATCGTGACGGTCGCGGAAGCGCTGCGGAGGATCGGGGCGTAAGAAAGTTTTCTTCCCACGAAGGGTGGAAGGCGGCGTCCTGCGGAGCAAACAGCCTTGCCACGCCTGCGCGGTCATGCGACTGGCCTTGTGACGAATCTCACGGCCTCACCCCGACATGCCCATGTCCTCTCCTTCCACCGCTCCGCTGCCTGCGCCGGCCCAGGGCCGCGATGCGCTGTCGGTGCTGCGTTCGGTGTTCGGCCTGCCCGGGTTCCGCGGCGCGCAGGGCGAGATCATCCGGCACGTCACCGGCGGCGGCAATTGCCTGGTGTTGATGCCGACCGGCGGCGGCAAGTCGCTGTGCTATCAATTGCCGGCGCTGCTGCGCGAAGGCTGCGGTGTCGTGGTGTCGCCCTTGATTGCGCTGATGCGCGACCAGGTCGCCGCCATGCTCGAAGCCGGGGTCAACGCGGCCGCGCTGAACTCGTCGCTGACCCCGCAGGAAGCCTCCGACATCGAGCGGCGCCTGATCGTGGGTGATCTCGACCTGCTCTATGTCGCGCCGGAACGGCTGCTGACGCCGCGCTGCCTGGCGCTGCTGGCGCGGGCGAAGGTGGCGCTGTTCGCGATCGACGAGGCGCATTGCGTCTCGCAATGGGGCCATGATTTCCGCCCCGAATATGTCGGCCTGTCGATCATCGCCGAGCGCTTTCCCGACGTGCCGCGCATCGCGCTGACCGCGACTGCCGACGAATTGACCCGCAAGGAGATCGTCGAGCGGCTTCAGCTTGCAGACAGTCCGCACTTCGTCTCCAGCTTCGATCGTCCCAACATCCGTTATGAGATCGTCGACAAGCGCAACGCGGTGTCGCAGCTCAAGGATTTCATCCGGGGGCGTCACGCAGGTGATGCGGGCGTCGTTTATTGTCTCTCCCGCAAACGGGTCGAGGAGGTCGCCGCGGCGCTCGACGACGCCGGCATTGCCGCATTGCCCTATCACGCCGGGCTCGACAGCAGCGTGCGCTCGCGCAACCAGGACCGCTTCCTCAACGAGGACGGCATCGTCATCGTCGCGACCATTGCCTTCGGCATGGGCATCGACAAGCCGGACGTGCGCTTCGTCGCGCATCTCGATCTACCCAAGAGCATCGAGGCCTATTACCAGGAGACAGGACGCGCCGGCCGCGACGGCAAGCCGTCGGCGGCCTGGATGGCCTACGGTCTCTCGGACATCGTGCAGCAGCGCCGCATGATCGACGAGTCGAGCGGCTCCGACGAATTCAAGCGGGTCTCGATTGGCAAGCTCGATGCGCTCGTTGGCCTCGCCGAAACGCCGCACTGCCGGCGCCGGCGGCTGCTCGCCTATTTCGGCGAGATCGTGATGGGCGAGGGCTGCGGCAATTGCGACAATTGCCTGACGCCGCCGAAAATGCGCGACGGCAGGGTGCTGGCGCAAAAACTGCTATCCTGTGCCTATCGCACCGGGCAGCGTTTCGGCGCGATGCACCTCATCGACGTGCTGATCGGACGCCTGACCGAGAAGGTGACGCAGTTCGGTCACGACAAGCTCACCGTTTTCGGCATCGGACGCGAGCTCAACGAGAAGCAGTGGCGTACGGTGCTGCGGCAGCTCGTGGCGATGGGACATTTGCTGAGTGACAGCGAATCGTTCGGCGCGCTGAAGCTGACGGATTCGTCGCGCGGCGTGCTGCGGGGCGAAACGGAAGTGTGGCTGCGCGAAGAGGCGCCCGGCGTCCGGATCCGTTCGAGCCGCGCCAAGTCCCGCCGCGGTGATCTGGCCCCGGCAGCCGACGCGCCGCAGGGCGATGTCGATCCTGAATTGCGCGCGCGGCTACGAGCGTGGCGCTCGGACATTGCCCGCGCACGTGGCGTGCCGGCCTACGTCGTGCTGCATGACGCCACCATCGACGGCATCGTTCGCGCATGGCCGACCACGCTGGACGAACTGCGCAATGTGCCCGGCATCGGAGACAAGAAGCTCGAGCATTACGGCGACGAGCTGCTGCAGATCGTCAGGACGCGGTAGGGCGCGGGCACACCTCCGCCGTCATCCCGGACAAGCGCAGCGAAGCGGAGCGCCGATCCGGGATCCATAGCCACGGGCCGTAGGAAAAGGCACGCTGACTGCCTCAGCGTGTTTCAACAATTGGCAGTCGGGGTAATCGGTCCTGGCTTTCGCCAGGACGACACTCGTCGGGAGGTGCGCGCCGCCTCACATCACCGACGCGCTAGCCGTTCCGGAACGCATATCCATAGCCGTTCAGCGCCGGCGCGCCGCCGAGATGGGCGTAGAGGATCTTTGCGCCCTTCTCGAAATAGCCCTTCTGCGTGAGATCGATCAGGCCCTGCATCGACTTGCCCTCGTAGACGGGGTCGGTGATCATGGCTTCGAGACGCGCGGTGAGGCGGATTGCCTCCTTGGTTTCTTCCGACGGCACGCCGTAGGCGGGATAAGCATAATCCTCGATCAGCACGACGTCGTCGGCGACGAGATCCTTGCCGAGCTCGACGAGCTTGGCCGTGTTCTGTGCGATCGAGAGCACCTGCGCCTTGGTCTGCGCCGGGGTGAAGGAGGCGTCGATGCCGATCACCTTTCGCGCGCGGCCATCGGCGGCGAAGCCGACCAGCATGCCGGCATGGGTCGAGCCGGTGACGGTGCAGACCACGATGTAGTCGAACTTGAAGCCGAGTTCGGCTTCCTGCTTGCGCACTTCCTCGGCGAAGCCGACATAGCCGAGGCCGCCGAATTTGTGCACGGAGGCGCCGGCGGGAATCGCATAGGGCTTGCCGCCCGCCGCCTTCACCTCCTCGATCGCGTCCTCCCAGCTCTTGCGGATGCCGATGTCGAAGCCGTCGTCGACCAGGCGCACGTCGGCGCCCATGATGCGCGACAGCATGATGTTGCCGACGCGGTCATAGACGGCGTCCTCGTGCGGCACCCAGGCCTCCTGCACCAGGCGGCACTTCATGCCGATCTTGGCCGCGACGGCCGCGATCATGCGGGTGTGGTTGGACTGCACGCCACCGATCGAGACCAGCGTGTCGGCGTTCGAGGCGATCGCGTCGGGGATGATGTATTCGAGCTTGCGCAGCTTGTTGCCGCCATAAGCGAGGCCGGAATTGCAGTCCTCGCGCTTGGCATAGACCTCGACATTGCCGCCGAGATGCTTTGACAGCCGCTCCAGCTTCTCGATGGGCGTCGGACCAAAGGTCAGCGGATAGCGCGCGAATTTTTCGAGCATCGTCAGGTCATCCCGATTGGCGTTAATGTCTCCAAAAATGCTAGCATCGCTCTGCAAAAAGGTGCTTTCAAATATTGCGCCTCTATTGCGGATGATCTTGCGATAATGGACGAGATGTGTGGTATTCCTTTCGGACTAGGTACTAAGAACGGAAGCTTCTTCCATGTCCGCTCGTCTTGATCGTGTCGACCTTAAGATGTTGCGATTGCTGCAAAATAACGGCCGGCTCAGCAACGCCGAGCTGGCCGAAACCGTCGCCATCAGTCCCGCCACCTGCCATCGCCGCACCCAGCGCCTGTTCGAGCACGGCTTCATCGCCGCCGTCCGCGCCATCGTCGCGCCGAAGAAGGTGGCAAAGGGTACGCTGGTGATGGTCGGGGTCGTGCTCGACCGTTCGACGCCGGAGAGCTTTGCGATCTTCGAGCAGGCGATCACCAGGCTGAAATTCGTGCTCGACTGTCACCTCGTCGCCGGCGACTTCGACTATTTCCTCAAGATCCGCGTCGGCGACATGGAGGACTTCAACCGTATCCACGGCGAGCAACTGATCGCGCTGCCCGGCGTGCGCCAGACCCGCACCTTCTTCGTGATGAAGGAAGTCGTCGACAACGCGCCGCTGGAGTTTTGAGCGGCCTCACAACGCTTGTTCGACGATGCCGTCCGCGACCTGCTCCCGGCCGGCGTCCTCCGGCCGCATCGCGATCACCGCGATCAGCCCGAGGCCGACGCCGATCATCACATAGAAGATCGGCGCCAACGGGGAGCCGGTGAGCGCGATCAGCCATGTCACGAAGAACTGGGCAAAGCCGCCGAATACCAGCACCGCGACATTGTTGACGATGGCAAGCGCGGTCGAGCGGACCCGGATCGGGAACAGCTCGACCAGCGTGGTGCAGTAGACGCCGAGGAAGAAGGCGCTGAAGCAGCCGATGACGACCTGGGCGACCAGGAGCTTTGCGATCGACGGCTCGGAGATCACCCAGCTATAGAGCGGATAGAGCGAGACGAAATAGCCGATGAGCGAGACCAGCAGCAGCGGCTTGCGCGGGTAGCGGTCGGAGATGGCGCCGGCAATGGGGACGACGATCACCATCACGATCGCCGCGATCATCTGAACCAGGAAGCTCTGCATCAGCGGCAGCTTCAGCACCTCCTTGGCGTACGTCACGGTGTAGCCGAAGGTGACGTAGAACGACACGGCGCTCGCCACCACCATGCCCATGCCGATCAGGAAATTGCGGCCGGGATTCTTCAGCGCGGCGATGAAATCCTCCTTGTGCACCGTCGCCATGCTGCGCCGGGACGCTTCGGGCTCGATGACGCTGGCGCGCATATAGAGCAGGATCGGAACGATCACGAGGCCGACGAAGAAGGGAATACGCCAGGCGCCGGCGGCAAGCTGCTCCTGCGTGAAGGTCAGCGTCAGGGCGGCGCCCAGCACTGCGCCGAGCACGTTGGCCATGAGCTGGCCGGCGATCTGCCACGAGCCATAGAAGCCGGTGCGGCCGGGAGGCGCCGCTTCGATCAGATAGGCGGTCGAGGTACCGAACTCGCCGCCGACCGAAAAGCCCTGTAACAGCCGCGCCAGCAGCACGATCAGGGGTGCCCCAATGCCGGCCGTGGCGTAGGTCGGCGTCAATGCCAACAGCGCGACCGACAGCGCCATGATGCCCATGCCGAGCGTCATCGCCGCTTTCCGCCCCTTGCGATCGCCGAAATAGCCGAGCACGAGGCCGCCGATCGGTCGCATGAAGAAGCCGGTGCCGAACAGCGCGGTCGTCAGCAGTAGCGCGTTGATCTCACTGCCCGGAATTTTCGGGTCGACCGGAAAGAACAGGTTCTTGATGACCGGTGTCATCAGCGCGAACACGGTGAAGTCGTACCACTCCATTGCGTTGCCGGCGACCGCGGCCACGATGGCTTTCCTGTTCGTCTGCATCTCTCGCTTGCCTGTCCGGTTGCGCCTATTCGGCGAGTTGATGGGTGGCGTCGGCATCCTGCCATTCGTCGCCAACGAGTTCCGGCGTTGCGAAGGCCTTGAGGTTGGCGAAATGAATCTCGCGATCCTCGACGAAGAGGCGGCGGACGATGCCGCGCGCGAGCCGGTCGGCGCCCTCGCTGATCGCGGGAATATCGCCGGAAAGCTTTCCGTGGCTCAGCGTCGCCGGATAGTTGAAACAGTGCAGCCGTGCCAGCATCGGGCAGGCGCCTGACTGCTTCTCCAGGAACTGAAAGCTGTCGCCGAGGTCGGGCGAGTTTTCCAGCTCCGCATTGTCCATGCCGTCAGGCGTCGGGAAGCGGTCGCTCCAGAAGCGGATATGCGGCGCAAACGCGGCAAGCTCGTCGCGCAACGCGAGGTCGACCTTGAAGCCGGTTCCGAAGATGATGAAGTCGGTCGCATAGCGGCCCTTCGGCGTCGTCACCATGAGATGATCCTCTTTGACGACGAGATCATCGATCGGACTTGCGAGATGGAAATGCGCCTGCGGATAGGCGGAGACGCGCAGCACGCTCTGCCGCGGCGGCGGCGTCTGCGCTTTCAGCGTGTGATCGAGGAAGCGCCATTTCCAGTCGTCCGTCAGGCCGGCAAAGCCGTGCACGACCCCTTGGCTGCCGATACCGGTGAACTTGTTGACGCGCGGGATGTCCGCGCGCCGGATGAAGAGGTCGAGGCGCGCGGCGCCCGACTCCAGCGCCATCGCCGCGTTGTCCATCGCGGATGCGCCCGCGCCGACGACGGCGACGCGCTTGCCGCGGAGCTTTTCGAAGTCGATAGGATCGGCGGAATGCGCCCAGAAGCGCCGGTCGATGCCGTCGGCGAGCGGCGGCACGTAAGCGCCGCCGAGGCCGTCGCGCCCCGTCGCCAGCACGACATGCCGGGCGAGAATGTGTCGCGACGTGCCGCTCTCGCTGATGTCGAGAGCGAACAATTCATCGGGGCGCGCGTGGATACGCGCAACCGAGACCCCGTTGCGGACCGGCAGGCCCAGCACTTTGCGGTACCATATCAAGTAATCCATCCATACCGTGCGCGGCGCGCGGTCGAGCGCCTGCCACGCCTGCTCGCCATATTGCGCTTCGTAGAAGGCGCGGAAGGTCAGCGCCGGCATGCCCATCGCGGGGCCGGTCAATTCCTTGGGCGAGCGCAGCGTCCGCATCCGCGCGAACGTGACCCAGGGACCTTCCTCGCCTGCGCACGCGCGGTCGAGCACGAGCTGGTTGTCGACGCCGAGACGCTTGAGCATGGCGGAGGCGACAAGGCCGGCCATGCCGGCACCGACGATGACGACGTCGAAGACACCCTCGCCATCGACGACGCGGCGGGGCACCCATGACTTGGCGGGCAGTTCGAGCCAGGCCAGATCCTGCTTCAGGCGCGCTTCAAGTGCCCCGAGGCCCGCCGCACCAGGTGTCATCGTCATGAGGAAGCTTTCTCGAATTGACTGGTTTCGTCGCCGGCCTCGGCTAGCGCGGTGGCGCCGCTATGCAGCCTTGCGCCCGGCATCAGCGCGACCGCGGCGCGCAGTGCGCCGTTGAGTGCGGCAACCGTTGGCGTCGGCTCGCGCCCGGTCGGCGCAATCGCGGCGAACAGGAACGAAATGGACACGTCCAACGGCCGGGTGACGACGCCTTCAACCGGCAGGCTGGACGTCAGCACCGGCTCGACCACGGCGATGCCGAGCGACTGCTTGGCCATGGCAATCGCCGTCAGGGAAGCGTTGGTATCGATGACCCCAGCGGGCACGACACCTTCACGCTCCAGCGCCTCCTCCACGCGGCGGCGAAGCCGGTAGGGGTTGGCCATCGTCAGCAGCCGGACGCCACCAAGGTCCTTCAGGCGAATGACCTTCTTCTTCGCCAGCGGGTGATCCAACGCGAGGCACGCAACGCACGGCACCTCGCAGACCCACTGCACGTCGAGCCCGGGATGCTGGATCGGCAGGCTCGCAAGACCGAAATCGACCGACTGCGACAGCACCGATTGCACCACATTCTCGGCCGAGAGCGCCTGCACGTGGATCTGGCTTGGTAGCAACTCGCGTTCGAGCGCTGCGAGCGCAGCCGGGACGAAGCCGGCCGCCAGCGCCGGGATCGCCGCCAGGCTGAGCACGGGAAGCGCACCCGCGCCGATCGCGTTGGCGCGCTGGCGGATGTGCTTCAGGCCCATCAGAAGCCGCTCGACCTCGGCATGAAACAAGACGCCTTTCGGCGTCGGGCTGATGCGCGGGCCATTCCGGGTGAACAGGAGATAGCCGACGTCAGCCTCGAGATCCTGGATCTGACGCGTCGTGACCGGCTGCGAACGGCCGAGCAACCGTGCCGCACCCGTGATGCTGCCGGCCGACATCACGGCGGCAAAGGCCTCGAGAAGGCGAATGTCGATAACGTCCTGGTTCATGGTCTGGTGCCCGCATTATGCGAATATAGAATGAACAATATTTCTTGATGTGCAATAGGCATTATGAGAAGTTGAGGGTCATGTCGATGGAGCCGAACCCCTTTCGCCACCACAATCCGGCCGGACCGGCCTATCGGCGCGGCTGGGTCGATGAGGCCGTGGCGGCGATCGAGGCCGACCAGTGCCGCACCGCCGACACGCATCTGATCCGGCTGATCGTGCCGGCGCTATCAGGCATCGACATCTATCTGAAGGACGAGTCCACGCATCCGACCGGCAGCCTGAAGCACCGGCTCGCGCGCTCGCTCTTCCTCTACGCGCTCTGCAACGGCCACATCCGCGAAGGCACGCCCGTGGTGGAAGCCTCGTCGGGATCGACCGCGGTGTCGGAAGCCTATTTCGCACAGATGATCGGCGTGCCCTTCTATGCCGTGATGCCGCGGACGACATCGGCGGAGAAGATCGCCGCGATCGAGCATTATGGCGGCAACTGCCATCTGATCGATGACGGTCGTGCACTCTATGCGGAAGCGGCGGCGCTCGCCGCCCGCCTGAACGGCCACTATATGGACCAGTTCACTTTCGCCGAGCGCGCCACCGACTGGCGCGGCAACAACAACATCGCCGAATCGATCTTCACGCAATTGAAGGGCGAGACGCGTCCGTTGCCGGACTGGATCGTGATGGGGGCGGGCACCGGTGGCACCTCGGCCACGCTCGGACGCTATTTGCGCTATCGCCAGTACCCGACGCGGCTCTGCGTTGCCGATGTCGAGCATTCCGCCTTCTTCGACTGCTTCCGCTCGCAGGACCGCTCCCATGTTTGCGAGCGGCCTTCGCTGATCGAAGGCGTCGGTCGGCCCCGCTGCGAACCCTCCTTCGTGCCGGGCGTCGTCGATCGCATGATGAAGATCCCGGATGTCGCAACGATCGCAGCGATGAACGTGCTGTCGCGCCGGCTCCGCCGGCCAGTCGGCGGCTCGACCGGCACCAATTTCCTGGCGCTGTGCCGCATTGCCTCGGAGATGAGCAGCGCCGGTCAAACCGGATCGCTGGTCACGCTGATCTGCGATTCCGGCGAGCGCTACCGGCAGACCTATTATGATCCCACGTGGCTGAAAGCTCGCGGCCTTGATCCGATGCCGATCGAGGCTGCCCTGTCGGCGTTTCTCGATACGGCGCAGCCGCCGGCGCTCGCCGTCGAGGACGTCGCCAATCCACAGAGCTCGCGGAGCAATGCTTGACCACGCTGATCGAAACCATTGTCGGCGTGCCCGCGGCGTCGCGGCTCGGCCACGCTCTGAACGCCCGCACCGAGATTTTGCGCCTCAGCGAAGCGGCCCATGACGCGGTGCTGCTGCCGCGCGAGCCCGGCGGTCTGAGCCACGGCTTGCGGGCGGCACTCGCGGCGCGGATGTGCCGTCATGTCGGCGACGGGGCGCTGATCGCGCATTACGAATCCTACCTGGCGCATTCGAGCGATCTTGATTTGGCCGTGCTCACCCGGCCCGGCGGTGTGTGCGGCGATCCTCTTCACGATGCCATGGCCCGCCACGTCGATCTGCTGACGCTTTCGCCGCGCGAGGCGACGCGACAGGACATTGCGGCGCTGAAGGTGGCCGGCGTCAGCGAGGCCGATATCGTGCGGCTGTCCGAGCTTGGCGCCTTCGTGAACTACCAGCTGCGGGTCCTGGCCGGCCTCAGGCTCCTGAAAGAGGTCGAAGCCTGATGAGCGAGGTCGTCCATAGCTTCACCACCACGGTCCCGACCTGGTCGCCTTATGTCACGCCAGTCGAGCTCGCCTCGGCAACGCCCGAGCAGCTCGCGGCGATGAAGGTCACCCCCTCCAACAAGGGCGTCTCGCCTTACGTGCTGACGCTGGCGCATGACCCGGAGTCGCTCGCGGTGCGCTCGCCGCTGTTCAACCTCATTATGTATGGCAAGGACGGCCTGTCCCCGGCGGAGCGCGAGCTCGGCGCGCTGAGTGCCTCGGTCGTCAACCGCTGCATCTATTGCGCCGCCGTGCACGCCTCACGCTTCATCAATTACTCCGGGCGCAAAGAGGTCGTCGAGGAGATCTTTGCCGACGAGCGCGATGCCACGCTGGAGACGCGCCAGCAGGCATTGTTCAATTTCGCTACAAAACTCTCGACGACTCCGATCGAAGCGAGCGCAGACGATGCGCACGCACTTGGCGAGGCCGGGCTGAGCGAGCTTGAGCAGCTCGACCTGGTGCTGTCGGCCGCGATCTTCGGCTGGGCCAACCGGCTGATGCATACGCTGGGCGAGCCGCTGGTGCGGCCGGAAGCATCGTAACCGACGCCATCGGCTCGCCCCAAACCGAATGTCACGGCAACTTCACTTGCCTTGCGAGCGCCTGCGGGCGAGTTTCGCGGCTTCTTAACGAGGAGACCTGCCGTGCGCCTTCCCATTCTCGATCCGAAAGACCTGAGTGCCGAACAGAAGCCGCTCTATGACGACATGCGAGCGGGCATCAAGGACCACTTCAAGGGCTTTGTGAACATGCGCGACGACGGCGCGCTGCTCGGGCCCTGGAATCCATGGATCCGCGAGCCGCGCTTCGGCAAGCCTGTGTGGGAGCTGGTCAAGGCGATCGCGGCGAACCCGCTGCTGCCGGCTCCGGTGCGTGAGGTCGCGATCCTCGTCACCGGTTCGCATTTCCGCTCCGGCTACGAGCTCTATGCGCATGTGCTGGTTGCCGAGCAGCGCGGCCTCTCCGACGAGAAGCTCGCGACCATCGTCGCCGGACAGCGGCCGGTCGATCTCACCAAGCAGGAAGCCGTCACCTACGACGTGGCGTCCGCATTGGTCAGCGGCGGCGTGCTGCCGGAACTGACTTATCGGGCCGCGGTCAAGGAATTCGGCGAGCACGGTGCGGCCGAACTGTCCTATCTCGTCGGCGTTTACTGCATGGTGTCGGTCACGCTGAACACGTTCGACGTGCCGGTGCCGGACTGACCACACTGCCCCAGCTGCTGGACTGGACGGAAGCGTCACGGTACCCTGCCGCCGCCATGGCGATGCATTCGCCGGTCACGATCGAAGTGCAATGAAGAGGGAACGACAGCCATGGACACGTCACGCCGCATCCTGCTCGCCGGACTGGCGGGACTCGCCGTTGCGCCGACCGCCGCTGGAGCCGCGCCCTCGACCGCGGCCGATGATGTGACGGTCGCCGAAGAGCGCTTTGCGCGCATGATCGCAGCTGCGCATGCGCCCGAAATCACCTGCGCGCGACAGGCCGAGCGTTATGCGGATGCGCATTGGCCAAACTACGTCGCGGCGGCGCGTTCCGTCATCGGGGCAAGAGCGTGAGGCATTCTCTTTCCTCTCCCGTTGCGGGAGGCGGCAACACCAGGTGCTTCACGTCCCCACCGCCCGCCTGACCTGCTCACCGATCTGCGACAGCACGAGCTGCGCCTGCGGCAGAATTGCGCCCATGGCGTGGAAATTGTGGACCATGCCCTCGTGGCAGACGTGCTCGACCGTGACGCCCGCAGCGAGCAGCTTGCGGGCATAGGCATTGCCCTCGTCGCGCATCGGGTCGAACTCCGCGGTGTGAATGATGGCGGTCGGCAAGCCCGCAAGCCGTGTCGCGCGCAAGGGCGAGATGCGGGGATCGGCAGCGTCCAAGGCTTCGGGCAGATAGTCGGCGAGATCGGCTTCGATCGTGACGCGGTCGATCAGGTGGCCCTCGGCGAACGCCTCGCGCGAAGGCGAGGCCTCCTCGAAATCCAGCACCGGGCAGATCAGGCATTGCGCGACGATGGAAAGACCAGCTGTCTGCGCCGCCTCCTGACACACGATCGCAGCGAGCGTTGCACCGGCGGAATCGCCGCCGAGCACCAGACGCCCGGCGTCGATGCCGAGCGATGCGGCCTCGCGCGCCACCCATTCGGTGGCAGCAATCGCATCGTCCACGGCGGCGGGGAATTTGTGCTCTGGCGCCAGCCGGTAATCGACCGAGACGAGGCGGCAACCGGTCGCATGTGCCAACGCCGCCGCGATGCGGTCATGCGTGGCGATGCTGCCGGCAACGAGCCCGCCGCCGTGAAAGAACACGAAGCCGGGCGCGCGATCATCGGCGCCTGCGGGTGAATAGAGACGATAGGGCAGCGCGCCGCCGGGACCAGGCAGCACGCCGTCGGACGTCGGCACGTCAGGCGCATCGGCGCGCGCAAACTGCATCAGCTTTGCCAATGATTGCCGCCGTGCTTCCACGCTCGGCCGGCTCCGTGCCTGCGGCGCAGCCGCAGCCATCATGGTCAACAAGCGCTTTGCGAGCGGATCGAGCGGCATGGTGCTTCCTTTCCCCTCGCGGGAGGGTAACTCACCATTTTCCCGCAGGGAATCATTTACAAATTGCGCCCAATAGTGGCGCTATAATGCGGCACCACGCCAAGGGAGAGGCCGGTCATGGCCGAGATCAAAAAGCCCATCGAATATTCGCCGAGCTGGACCTTCTTCGAGGGCAAATGGCACGACGGCAATGTGCCGATCATGGGCCCGCGCACGCATGCGGCCTGGCTCGGCTCGGTCGTGTTTGACGGCGCGCGGGCGTTCGAAGGCGTCGCGCCTGATCTCGACCGCCACGTCGCCCGCGCCAATCAATCCGCGATCAACTTTGGCCTGAAGCCGGTGGTCGATTCCGGAACCTGGATGACACTCGCAAACGAGGGCATCGCACGCTTCGCGCCGAATGCCGAGCTCTACGTTCGTCCGATGTACTGGGCGCGGAACGGCGCGGGCGGCGGCGTGCTGTTCGACCCCGAGACCACCGATTGGTGCCTGTGCATCTACGAGGCGCCGATGCCAAAGCCGGTCGGCAACGCGATCACGCTGTCGCCGTTCCGCAGGCCCACCGCCGAATGCGCCCCGGTTGAGGCCAAGGCCGCCTGTCTCTATCCGAACAATTCGCGCGCGCTTGCCGAGGCCGCCTCGCGCGGCTTCCAGAACGCGCTGATGCTCGACATGCTCGGCAACGTCGCGGAGTTCGGCAATTCCAACGTGTTCATGGCCAAGGACGGCGTGGTCTACACGCCGGTGCCGAACGGCACCTTCCTCAACGGCATCACCCGCCAGCGCGTCGTCAGCCTGCTTCGCGCCGACGGCGTCACCGTGGTCGAGAAGACGCTGCGTTACGCCGACTTCCTCGCCGCCGACGAGATCTTTTCGACCGGCAATTTCGCAAAAGTCGCGCCGGTGATCCGCATCGACGATCGCGAGCTGCAGCCGGGCCCGCTCTACACGCGCGCGCGCAAGCTCTATTGGGACTTTGCCCACGCAGTGAAGCTGGCGGCGTAGCTTCCCCACCTTCGCCGGTACGACGGCGGAGTTGTGGCAGCAAGGCGCGTTAGCGCGTGGCAGGAACCCCTACTCGTCCTTCTTCGACATCCGCTCGAGGCGTTCCTGCATGTCCTTCATCTGCTGGCGCAGATCGTCGATATTGCTGTCCTTTGGGGCTTCGGCGGCCGGCTCGGGCGCCGGCTCCGCGGAGCCCGCGGGGCGGGCTGCGCCGGGCGCGAAAGGCTTGAACATCGAGAAGGTCTGCTGGAACAGCTCCATGTTGCGGCGGACCTGTTCCTCCAGCGGCGCAAACGGGGTTCCCGACAGCGAGGTGGCGATCTGCTTGCGGAACTTCTCCTGCTCCTGAGTGAGCGAGGCGATGGCCTGCTCCAGATATTTCGGCACCACCATCTGCATGCTGTCGCCGTAGAAGCGGATCAGCTGGCGCAGGAAGGTGGTCGGGAGCAGGTTCTGGCCGGCCTTGTTCTCCTGCTCGAAGATGATCTGGGCAAGCACGGAGCGGGTGATGTCGTCGCCAGTCTTGGCGTCGTAAACCAGGAAATCTTCGCCATCCTTGACCATGGCGGCGAGGTCTTCCAGCGTCACGTAAGTGCTCGTCCCGGTGTTATAGAGCCGGCGGTTCGCGTATTTCTTGATCGTGGTGGGTTGGTCTGATTTCGCCATGGGCTCTCACTTGCAAGCGCGGAGAACGGGAACCTGACGGGCTATGCCGCAGGGCGGGAAGAGTACGCAACGCAACAAAATAAGCATTTTCAAAGGGGTCACGCTACCGTTTTGTGCGCCACGGTTAATCGGGCAGCAAAAACGTGCTTGCGAAAGCGCCAAGAACGCTATTTTGAATGCGCTGCGGGATGAATTCGGCCACCGGCCGATTGACATGCCTCAACGACGTTAACAGGATGCCGTCCGAGACTGGCGAGCCGTTTCCCCAGCCCCGTCTGCCCCCATTCAACCCAGGAGATGCCCATGTCAGACGATGTCGTCATCGTCAGCGCCGCCCGCACCCCGGTCGGAAGCTTCAACGGAGCGTTCGCAACCCTTCCCGCCCATGATCTCGGCGCCATTGCCATCAAGGCCGCGCTGGAGCGCGGCGGCATCGAGCCCGGCCGGGTCTCCGAAGTCATCATGGGCCAGATCCTGACCGCCGCCCAGGGCCAGAACCCGGCCCGTCAGGCTTCGATCAATGCCGGCATTCCGGTCGAGAGCCCGGCCTGGGGTGTCAACCAGCTCTGCGGCTCGGGCCTGCGCACCGTTGCGCTCGGCTATCAGGCGCTGCTCAACGGCGATTCCGAGATCGTGGTCGCCGGCGGCCAGGAATCCATGAGCATGGCTCCGCACGCCCAGTACCTGCGTGGCGGCGTCAAGATGGGTGCAGTCGAATTCATCGACACCATGATCAAGGACGGTCTGTGGGACGCCTTCAACGGCTATCACATGGGCAACACCGCCGAGAACGTCGCGCGGCAGTGGCAGATCACCCGCGCCCAGCAGGACGAGTTCGCGGTCGCCTCGCAGCAGAAGGCCGAGGCCGCGCAGAAGGCCGGTAAATTCAACGACGAAATCGTTCCCGTCACCATCAAGGGACGCAAGGGCGATGTCGTCGTCAGCGCCGACGAATATCCGCGCCATGGCGCAACGGTCGACGCGATGGCGAAGCTTCGTCCCGCCTTCGAGAAGGACGGCACGGTCACCGCGGGCTCGGCGTCCGGCATCAACGACGGCGCTGCTGCCGTGGTGCTGATGACCGCCAAGCAGGCCGCCAAGGAAGGCAAGAAGCCGCTCGCGCGCATCGTGTCCTGGGCGCAGGCGGGCGTCGATCCGAAGATCATGGGCTCGGGCCCGATCCCGGCCTCGCGTGCCGCGCTGAAGAAGGCCGGCTGGAACGTCGGCGATCTCGACCTGATCGAGGCCAACGAAGCCTTCGCTGCGCAAGCCTGTGCCGTCAACAAGGACCTCGGCTGGGATACCTCCAAGGTCAACGTCAACGGCGGCGCGATCGCGATCGGCCATCCGGTCGGTGCCTCCGGCGCCCGCGTGCTGGTGACGCTGCTCCACGAGATGCAGAAGCGCGATTCGAAGAAGGGCCTCGCCACGCTGTGCATCGGTGGCGGCATGGGTATCGCGATGTGTGTGGCGCGCGACTGAGATAGTTGACGCGTCATTTGCGCGTGCGCTGCACACGTGACTGAGTGCGTTGCACGCGATTAAAAAGGCAGCGGTTGCAAATCAAATATTCTTCGCAACCGTACAAGCCTCGACTAAAGAGAAACGCCCGGCTCGACGCCGGGCGTTTTGTTCTTGATGTCCGTCAAACGTCCCCCATAATCCGCACTTAAAAACGATCACTCAGAAACGTCCGAAGAGTCCAAGGGAAGGAAATACGATATGGCACGTGTTGCATTGGTGACGGGTGGTACGCGGGGCATCGGAGCTGCGATCAGCAAAGCGCTGAAGGCGGCCGGCTACAAGGTTGCGGCGAGTTATGCCGGCAACGACGCGGCGGCGGAGAAGTTCAAGGCCGAGACCGGCATCGCCGTCTACAAATGGGACGTCAGCAGTTTCGATGCATGCGCCGAGGGCGTGAAGAAGGTCGAGGCGGACGTCGGGCCGATCGACGTGCTCGTCAACAATGCCGGCATCACCCGCGACACCGCCTTCCACAAGATGACGCTCGAGCAGTGGAACGCCGTCATCAATACCAATCTCGGTTCGCTGTTCAACATGACGCGTCCCATCATTGAAGGCATGCGTGCGCGCAAGTTCGGCCGCATCATTTCGATCTCGTCGATCAACGGCCAAAAGGGACAGTTTGGCCAGGTCAACTATTCCGCGGCGAAGGCCGGTGACATCGGCTTCACCAAGGCACTTGCGCTCGAGAACGCCAAGGGCGGCATCACCGTCAACGCGATCTGCCCCGGCTACATCAACACCGAAATGGTGCAGGCAGTGCCAAAGGACGTCCTGGAAAAGAACGTGATCCCGCAGATCCCGGTTAACCGGCTCGGCGAACCGGAAGAGATCGCACGTGCGGTCGTGTTCCTGGCGGCGGACGAGGCCGGCTTCATGACCGGCTCGACGCTGACCATCAATGGCGGCCAATATCAGGCCTGATGGCGCCCATTCTCTTGGCGCAACGTCGCTGAGGCAAAATATGTAGCTTCAGTCGCGACAAGGCGATAGTGAGGACGAAAATGCCCGGCCTTGTGCCGGGCATAAACGTCCTCAGAGCCTTTGATCGATGACTCCCCGCACCGCAACGCTGATCGGATTGACCGCGATCCTGATGTGGTCGCTGCTGTCAGTGATGACGGTGGCGACCGGAAAGATCCCGGCATTCCAGCTGGCCGCGATGACGTTCGCGATCGGCGGGCTCGTCGGCCTGCTCACCTGGATCGGCCGCGGCGCAGCGGCCAAAAGCCTGCGTCAGCCGCTGGTCGTGTGGATCGTCGGTGTCGGCGGACTGTTCGGCTATCACGCGCTGTATTTCCTCGCGCTGCGCTTTGCGCCACCGGCTGAAGCCGGCCTGCTGAATTATCTGTGGCCGCTCCTGATCGTGCTGTTCTCGTCGTTTCTGCCGGGCGAGCGGCTTGCCGTGCATCACGTCGTTGGCGCCCTGCTCGGCCTCGTCGGCACCGTGCTGCTGTTCGCCGGTAACACCTCGGGCTTCACGCAGGGACAATTGCCGGGTTTGGCCGCGGCCTTCATCGCAGCGTTCGTGTGGGCGATCTATTCGGTGTTGTCGCGGCGACTGAAGGCGGTGCCGACCGATGCGGTCGCGGGATTCTGCCTCGCCACCGCGGTGCTCGCCGCGCTGATGCATGGACTGCTTGAAACCACGGTGTGGCCGGACACGACGCTGCAATGGCTCTCCGTCATCGCGCTCGGCATCGGTCCCGTCGGTGCTGCGTTCTACGCCTGGGACATCGGCATGAAGCGTGGCGACATCCGCGTGCTCGGCGCCGCCTCCTATGCGACGCCGCTGCTCTCGACCGGCTTCCTCATCGCCGCTGGCTTTGCCAATGCCAGCGCCAACATCACCATCGCCGCGATCCTGATCGCCGGCGGCGGCCTGATTGCGGCGAAGGACATGTTGCTGCGGAAGCGGTAGCATCATTGCCGGCGCAAGCCGAAGCGACAGGGCCTTAGGGCTCCCAGCCCTTCGGCGCGAGCTCGAACTTCGCGAACTCGAAGGCGGGCGCCACGGTGCAGCCGACCAGGGTCCACTCGCCGGTGGTCTCTGCCGTCTGCCACGCATCGGCCGGCACGATCGCCTGTGGCCGCTCGCCGTTCAACAGGTCCGTACCGAGCCGTACCTCGTGCTGGGAGCAGCCTTCGTGCGCTATCCGCAGGGTCAGCGGGCTGCCGGCGTAATAGTGCCAGCTCTCGACAGCATCGATGCGATGCCAGTGCGAACGCTCGCCGCGCGCCAGCAGAAAATAGATCAGGGTCGAGCGCGCGCGGCCGTTGGCGTCGGTGGTCTGGTCGCGAAACGTCTCTCGGTAATGCCCGCCTTCGGGATGCGGGCGGAGTTCGAGGCGCGCGATGATCTCGGCTGCGGTCGGCATCGATTCCCGTCAGGATCTGTTCTTCAAGACTTGTTCTTGCGCTCGCGCAGCTCGCCGAACACCGCGGTGGCATCCGCGCCCTTCATGTGCAGCCTGGCTGCGATCGAGGGTTCGTCGGCGCGCAGGAACACGTTTGTCCGCTTCTCGTCACCAAGCAGCGCGGGAATGGTCGGCTTGTTCTCGGCCCGCAGCCTCGCCACCTCCGCCGCGCGCGACTGCAGCGCCGCATTGTCGGGGTCGACGGTCAGCGCGAACTTGACGTTGGAGGCCGTGTATTCATGGCCGCAATAGAGCTTGAAGTCGTCGGGCAGGGCACGCAGCTTCAGAAGCGAATCCCACATCATCGGATAGGTGCCCTCGAACACGCGGCCGCAGCCGATCGAGAACAGCGTGTCGGCGGCGAACAGCGCTTTGTCGGTGTCGAACACATAGGAGATGTGGTCGAGCGTGTGGCCGGGCGTCTCCAGTACGCGCCCCAGCAAGCTGCCGACCCTGACGATTTCGGCATTGGCGACGCGCAGGTCGACGTCTGCGATCTCCGTCGTCTTGTCATGCGGCGCGACGACGCGGCAATTGTATTTCTGCTTGAGTTCGGCGACCCCGCCGACATGATCGCCATGATGATGGGTGATCAGAATGTCGGTGAGCTGCCACCCCTCGCGCTCGAGCGCCCTCACGATGGGGCCGGCCTCCGGCGCGTCGATCGACGCCGTCGCCTTGGTTTCCACATCGTGGATGAGGTAACCGAAATTGTCGTTTAAACAGGTGAAAGTACGAATTTCGGCGGCCATGTCATCTCCGATCGCGCTCAGCTCCGTCAGACAAATATGGCGTTAACGTTGCGCAGGCAATGCAATATTCCGCGCGCGGGGGCCGCCTCGTGCATGTTACATTGCGATCATGACCATTGATGTCGTCGACCTCCGCGAGTTCTACTCCCGTCGCCTCGGGATTGTGGCGCGGCAAATGATCAATCGCGGCATTCGGGAGCGCTGGCCGCGCGTCGATGGCCAGCGGGTGCTCGGCTTCGGCTATCCCACGCCCTATCTCGGGTTGTTCCGCGAGGACGCGGAGCGCTGCATCGCCTTCATGCCCTCGGCCCAGGGCGTCCTGAAATGGCCCACCGGACGGCCGGCGCTTGCCTCGCTGGTGGACGAGTTCTCGCTGCCGCTTCCCGACGCCGCGGTCGATCGCATCCTGCTGGTCCACGCACTGGAAATGTCGGACGATCCGGCCGCGCTGCTACGCGAGGCATGGCGCGTGCTGTCGCCGTCCGGTCGCGTGATTGCGGTCATCCCGAACCGGCGCGGGGTGTGGACCCGCACCGACAGCACGCCGTTCGGTCACGGCCGGCCCTATTCGCGTTCGCAGATCACGGACCTGTTGCGCCAGACCTGGTTCACCCCGACCGCCTGGGGCGAGGCGCTGTTCATGCCGCCCTATGCCGGGGGCTGGGTGCTGAAATCCGCACAGATGTGGGAGCGGGCCGGCGCGGCGCTGTCGCTGCCCTTCGCCGGCGTGCACATCGTCGAGGCGACCAAGCAGGTCTACCGCGCGATCCCCGCCAAGCGCGAGCGGGCGCGGCTCATTCCATCACTGGCGAAGCCGGTGCTGGTACCATCCTCGACGACGGCGACGCGCGGCTAAAAACAAATCGTCCCGGACATGCCGGGACGATTCGGGTCAGGACATCTGGCGCAAGATGTCCGGCGAAAGGCTTACTCGCCGGGAGCCACTTCGTCGCTTGAGGCGGCCGGAGCGGCTTCGCGCTCGGGGCGCGGGCCATTCGGGCGGCGGCGCCGCCGCGGAAAGCGCTCGCCACCACCACCTTCGAAGCCGGCCTGGCCGGGCGCGCCACCGCTCACCTGCGGCTGCGGGCCGGTGATGAAGGAAGGCAAACGATCGACGCTGACGGCGTCGGCGACGACGGGCTGAGGCTGGTTCAGCGGTAGCGGTTGCGGCTGGGGCTGATATTGCGGCTGCGGACGATGGTCGCGTTCGCGATGCTCGCGCGGCTGCTGGTTGTCGCGCTGATAAGCATGGTTGTCGCGGGGCTGATGATCACGCGGCTGATGATCGCGCGGGCCGTCGCGGTCGCGGGTGAAGGGCGGCGGTGGCGGCTGTGGGACAAAACCCGGTTCCTGGCCGAAATTCGAGAAATTCTCGCCGTCGTCCTCGCCGTCGTCACCGCTGTTGTTGCTGATGGGCTCGTCGCCGCGCGGTTGCTGGTTCTGCCGGAACTGTTCCTGAGCCGTCGCGATCAGACGAAAATAATGCTCGGCATGCTGGTAGTAGTTCTCGGCCGCAACGGGGTCTCCGGAGGAGCGCGCGTCGCGCGCGAGCTGGAGATACTTTTCAGCAATATGCGAAGCCGTGCCGCGGATCTTGATGTCAGGTCCGTTGGACTCGTAGACCCGGGTCATCGGGTTCTGGCCGCGCCGGTTATTATTGTTGTTATTGTTATTATTATTGTTGCGGTTGCGCATCCGCTGCTTGTTCTGACCGTTTCTCATGTCCTGCCTTTAATTCCAGCCCTAAAGGTTGCACGCATTACTGATTGCCGAGAGTGACCTGATGACAGCGGTTCACATCGCTTGCGCGCAACCGCACGCAAGAGCGGATTGATCCCTGCCGATGTTCGTCGACCGTCGCGTTCAACAAAAGACGCGTTCCCCACCGCCAGCATCCATCGCCAGCGAACCCATTCATATCGCCTGCCGAAACAAGCCCTGCTTTGTTGCGTAAGTCTTCAAGCGCAATATCAGGCTTTCGTTCACGTTGCGGTCGGTAAGCAGCGCAGCTCAAATGGCCATCGCGCTCAACAGGACCTGCGGCTTGGAACCATTATCAGTAAGCTCTCGCCCGAGAGCCCGGCTTTCGCCCGTAGGTCTACGGGGCCGGCACCGATGTGTTGATAGGAAGGTAGTCGTTCCCAAGGGATATTCCAAGAGGTTTTTTGCAGCCCAATCCGGCTTTTATGGGGGCATTTTCCGGGCCGAAACCGCCCGTGGGATGCCCGCCAGATCGGCCTTGGGCGGCCTGTCCACGACCAACGCGGCAGCCGTCATCAAGGTTTCAATATTGCGGGCCTGGCCCTGTCCGGCCTCGACGATCAGTGCTCCGCCGGGAGCGAGACGTTCAGTCGCCTGCGGGATCAGGGCGCGATAGGCGTCGTAACCGTCATTGCCGCCGTCGAGCGCCAGGTGCGGATCGTGCTCGCGCACCTCGATGCTCAATTTCGGAATTTCGGCCGACGGGATATAGGGCGGATTCGACACGACGAGGTCGAACGGGCCGCGGAGCGCCGCTGCGTAGGAGCAGCCGACGAAGCTGGCGCGGTCGGCGAGGCCAAGAGCCGCGGCGTTGTCTCTGGCGGTCTTGAGCGCGGTCAGACTGAGATCGGTGCCGACGCCGACGGCGCCGGGAATTTCGTGCAGCAGCGCGAGCAGGATGGCGCCGGATCCGGTGCCGATATCGGCGATGCACGGGCGCCGTCCCGAATTCGTAAGCCCATGAAAGATCTCGAGCGCCAGTTCGACCACGGCCTCGGTATCCGGCCGCGGGACCAGCGTCGCCTCGGATAGCTGGAACGGCAGGCCCCAGAATTCCCGAGCGCCGAGAATGCGGGCGACGGGCTCATGCGCGAGCCGGCGCTGCGCATACGCTTCCAGCCGCGCAGCCTCTTCAGGCGCGAGTTGTCGGCCCGCCTGCGTCACCATCCCGGTCAGATCAAGCCTCAGCGCAGCTCCGACGAGCAGGCGCGCATCGAGGGCGGGCTGCTCGATGCCGGCCGATTGCAGCCGTGCCGCAAGCACGCGCCGCGCACTCTCGATGCTGTGTCCTGGATCGAAATCTGTCGCCAATGGAACCATCCTGCCTAGCATCGTGGATAGATCGGCTGGCTTGCTTGCGTCAATGAAAAGGAGCGCGTCAGATCGCGCCTCGCAACCAAGGAGGGTCCATGACGCCCTACGACGATCAGAACGTCTTCGCAAAGATCCTGCGTGGCGAGATCCCCTGTTTCGAGGTTTTCAGGGACGACCGTAGCCTCGCCTTCCTCGACATCATGCCGCGTTCGCCCGGGCACACGCTGGTCGTTCCCCGGGCGCCGGCACGCGGCATCCTCGACATCGCGGATGACGACCTCGCCGCGGTCGCCCGAACCGCCAAGCGGATCGCGATTGCCGCGATGAAGGCGTTCGACGCCGAGGGCATCATCCTTCAGCAGTTCAGCGAGCCGGCCAGCGGCCAGGTGGTCTTTCACCTGCACATGCACGTCATGCCGGTCAGGGCCGGAATCGAGCTGCTGCCGGCGCAGACGCGCAAGGAGGACACGGCGGTGCTCGCCGCTCACGCCAGGCGAATGATCGCCGCTCTCTAGACGCCGAGATAGCGCTGGAGCAGCTCCGGCTGGGCCTTGAGCTCCCGCGCCGGCCCTTCGTGCACGATATGTCCGTTGTTGATGATGTAGATCCGTGTCGCCAGCGCCAGCGTCGCCGCCAGGTTCTGCTCGACCAGCACGATGGTCTGGCCGGCGGCGGCGAGCTCGCGGCAGGCCTTGACCAGATCGTGGACGATGACGGGCGCGAGTCCCTCGAACGGCTCGTCCAGCAGCACGATCTTGGGATCACGCACGAGCGCCCGTGCGATCGCGAGCATCTGCTGTTCGCCCCCGGATAGCTCGGTGCCGCGGTTGTTGCGCCGCTGCTTCAGCCGCGGAAACATCTCGTAGATGCGATCGAGCGGCCAGCGTTTCGGCGCGGTGATGCCGGCGAGGACGATGTTTTCCTCCACCGACAGGCTGCCGAAAATGCGGCGTTCCTCGTGCACGAGCTGCATGCCGGCCTGCGCGATTCTGTGGCTCTTGCGCCCGGCGATATCGATGCCGTCGAATTTCACGCTGCCGCTACGCGGCGTCACGACGCCCATAAGGCTCTTCAGCGTGGTGCTCTTGCCGGCGCCGTTGCGTCCGAGCAGCGCCACCACCTCGTGACGCTCGACATGCATGGCGACGTCGAACAGGATGTGGGAGTCCCCGTAATAGCTGTTCAGGCCGTTGACCTCGATCAGGCTCATGCCGCGATCTCTCCGTGCACGCCACCGAGATAGGCTTCCTGGACGGCGGCGTTGGCCTTGATTTCCTCCGGCGTGCCGGAGACCAGCACCCGGCCTTCCTGGAGCACGGTGACGCGCTCGACCAACTCGAACAGCGAATCCATGTCGTGGTCGATGATGATCATGGTACGGCCGCGCGCGATCGACTTGAGCAGCTTGACGGTCTCGAGACGCTCTCGCGGGCTCATGCCGGCGAGCGGCTCGTCAAGCAGCAACAGGCGCGGCGACGTGGCGAGCGCAAGCCCGATTTCCAGCCTGCGCTTCTCGCCATAGGCGAGCTCGGACACGGGCGTGTCGGCACGACGGGTCAGGTTCACCAAAGCGAGCGTGTGCGCCACCTGCTCCGTCAGGCCCTTGACGCCGCCGAGCGTGCGGAACAGGTCGAGCCGGAATTTTCCGCGCAGTTCGGCAAGGGCTGCGATCGTCAGGTTCTCCCGCACCGTCAACCCGGTGAAGAGCTGGTTGACCTGGTAGCTTTTGGTCAGTCCGAGCTGGCAAACCTCGGTGACCTTCAATCCCGTGATGTCGCGGCCCTCGAACACGATCTGGCCGGAGCTCGGCGCGATCTCGCAGGTCAGCATCTTGAAAAAGGTTGATTTGCCGGCGCCGTTGGGGCCGATGATCCCGCGCAGCTCGCCCCGATTGACGCTGAAATCGATGTCGCTGTTGGCAACGAGGCCGCCATAGCGCTTGGTCAGGCCGGTGGCTTTCAGGATCGGCCCGGAATAGGCGGGGTGCTCGACCTCCTTGGCCTGCATCGGCGCCGGTGGAGGTTGCAGCCTGGCCTCGGTGTCAGCGGCGTCCTGCTCCATCTCCGCATCCGTCTGCTTTCGCTTTCCCGAGACGAGGCGGTAGAGATCGGCAAGGCCGCCGATGATGCCGCCGCGCAGGAAGCAGACCAGCAGCACGAACACGACACCCAGCACCAACTTCCAGGCTGCGCCGAGGCCCAGTGCGGACTGCAGGAAGTCCTGAAGGAACAGCCAAACGGTTGCGCCGACCAGCGGTCCGAACAGCGTGCCCCTGCCGCCGATGGCCGTCTGCATCACGAGCTGGCCCGAGGTGTCGAAGGTGAAGGCGTCGGGCGGCATGAAGGCCTGGAGCACGCCGAGCAGTCCGCCGGCGAAGCCCGCGTAAGCGGCTGCGATCACGAAGGCGGTCAGCTTGTAGCCATGGATGTTGTGGCCGACGGCCGTGGCGCGCAGCGGATTGTCGCGGATCGCACTCAGAACCGCGCCGACCGGCGAGCGCACGATCCTGAGGGCGATGACAACGCCGACGAAATAGCACAGCGCGATGAACTGATAGAGCGACCAGCCATTGGTGAAGTGGATGGAGATGAAGCCGAGATTGAAGCTCGGCGTCGGCACGCCGGGCAGGCCGTTTTCGCCGCCGGTGAAATCGGAAAGTGGATTGAATTCGACGAAGAAGAACACTTCCGCGATTGCCACGGTGATCATCGCGAAATAGATGCCGGTGCGGCGCAATGCGATCAGGCCGATCAGGTAGCCGGTCGCTGCGGCCGCGATCATGCCGATGATCAGCGCGCCCAGCACGTTGCCGAAGCCCGCGCGGGTCAGCAGGTAGGCGGCGACGAAGCCGCCGGTGCCGTAGAAGGCGGACTGGCCGAACGAGAGCAGGCCGGTGAAGCCGAACAGGATGTCGAAGCCGAGCCCGAACAGGCCCCAGACCAGGATCCTGTTCACGGTGTTCGGCGCGAACCCGAGATGAGGCAGCACGAAGGGGGCTGCGATCAAGCCGATCGCAGTCAGGGCTTCGATCAGGAAGGGGCGTTGCTTGAGCATCAGGTGATCGCTTACTCGCGGCCCTGGACGCCGAGCAGGCCATGCGGTCGTACCACGAGTACGAGCGTCATCGCCGCAAACAGCATCACATAGGCATAGCCGGGGTTGAACATGGAGGTGACGCTGATGATCTCGCCGGCGATCAGGCCGCCGAGAATTGCGCCGGGGAACGAACCGACGCCGCCGATCACCACCACCACGAAAGTCTGGACCAGGATGTCGTCACCGATGCCCGGTGTCAGCGACACCACCGGCGCGTTGACGATGCCGGCAAAGCCGGCGGCCATTGCGCCGATGCCGAAGACCACCATGAAGACGCGATAGACATTGATGCCAAGCGAATCCACCATCACCGAATCCTCGATGCCGGCGCGCACAATCATGCCCAGCCGGGTCCGGTAGAGCACGATGAACAATGCGCCGAGGGCGATCGCGACGATGCCGACGACGGCGAGGCGGTAGGTCGGATAGAACATGAAGCCGAGATTGGTGATGCCCTGGAATAGCGCCGGCGGCGGCACCAGCTGCGACTGGCTCGAGAAGATCAGGCGCACGAGCTCGACGAAACAGATGCCGAGCCCGAAGGTCACGAGCAGCTGATCCTCGTGCGGACGATGATAGAAATGACGGATGATGCCGCGTTCCATGAGAACGCCGAGCAGCATCACGAACAGGGAGCCCGCGATCACGGCAAGGGTGAACGACTCCGTGTACTGATAGGCGACGAAGCCGGCATAGCCGCCGATCATGAACATCGCGCCGTGTGCGAGGTTGAGCACGCCGAGCGTGCCGTAGATGATGGTCAGGCCGGAGCTGATCAGCGCGAGCAGGGCGCCGAGCGCGAGCCCGTTGAAAAGCTGTGAAACGAGGTTGGGCCAACTTATCATGCGACAATCGCTGTTGTGGCGCGCGATGTTGCGCGTCAGAAAAAGGCGACGCCGCGGGACCGGAGTGCAGTCCGCGGCGTCACAGGGGTTGGCGAGGTCTCAGCTGTAGTCGCCGAGATGGCAGCCGAAGGCGTCGGGCTTCTGCATCAGGCCTTCACCCGGGACGATCTCGACGACGTCGTACCAGTCTTCCTTGTTCTTCATGTCCTTCTGCTGCTTGCCCTTGACGATGATCACCGGGCGGACGCATTGGTGATCCTCCGGGCGGTAATGGACGTCGCCGACCAGGGAGGGGATCGTCTCGCCCTTCTCGTAGGTCTTGATCACGTCAGGCGGACTGAAGCTGCCGGCCTGCTCGCACATGTGCGCCCAATGCGCGAAGCTGACATAGGCGTTCTCGGCGCCCCATTCGGGCTTGTAGCCGTACTTCTTCTCGAACGCTTCGTTGAACATTTTCGCCAGCGGGAACTTGTCCTCGATGGTCCACCAATAGTCGGTGGCGGCGTAGACGCCCTGCATCAGGCCCCCGGTCTCGCGCGCGATGAAAGGCACCTGGTACGGCACGACCAGCTTCATCTTGTCGAGCACGCCAAACTGCTTGGCCTGTTGTGTCGACAGTACCGCGTCGTGGCCCCAATTGACGTTGATCAGCACGTCGGCGCCGGAGTTGGCGACGTTCAGCAGGTATGAGGAATAGTCGGGGGCGCCGAGCGGGGCGACCTGGTTGGTCACGGTGGTCCAGCCGGCGGTCGCCAGGAAGTCCTGCATCGATTTGGTAACGGTGTGGCCGTAGGTGTAGTCGGGCGTCAGATACGCCGCCTTCTTGCCCTTGCCGAACTCACGTACCATCACCGGGCCGATCGCTGCGGCCGCAGTCTGGCCGTAGAAGTTCTGGCGAAAGCCGTAGCGGACGCAATCCTTGCCGGTGGTGTCGTTCGAGCCGGAAATGCCGCATACGAAAATCACATGTTCGCGCTGGGCGAGCTTGTTCAGCGCCACCGCAACGGCGCTCGACGTGCCGCCGGTGATCATGATCGCCTTGTTCTCGCTGATGAAGCGCTGCTGCGCCTGCACTGCCTCGTTCGGCTTGGCCGCGGAATCGGCGACGCCGAACTTCAGCTCCTTGCCGAGCACGCCCTTGCTGGTCTTGGGCGAGATCTTCTTGATCAGCTCGTGGCCTTCATTGATGTGCTCGATCGCGAGCTGGTAGCCCTTGAGCTCGTCTTCACCCTGCACGGCATAGGTGCCGGTGCGCGGCACCGAGATGCCGATGAAGGCGGTGGAGCCCGAGACCCCTGCGGGGTAGGAGCCGATCGCCGGCTTGTCCTCGGCAAACGCCGGCATCCCCGGCAGAACCGCGCCACCGATGAGGCCCGCGGTGGTCTGAAGCAGGCCACGGCGCGAAAGGCCGCGGCGGATGAGATTGTCAGTCATGATCGTTTCCTCCTAACGTCGTTCTTGTTTGCAGGCAAAGCACGACCTGTCCGACGGCAGCCGGCCTCGAAGGCCTGTCCGCGCCGGGCACGTCACATCCGCGTGTAGCTCTTGGGCGCAAGCATTGCTTGTGAACGCCTTCTGTCAATTTCGTCTTTGGTCGAACGCCGAAAATTATCTCGTGAAAACATATCGCATCACGATATATATTAGCCTTTGTGAGTACGAGGCTGGCGGGTTCGGCGAGAGAAATGGCGCGGCAGACGACAGTGGCGGGTACCCGAAAGCGACGGTCGTGGCCGCAAGGTGCGGAGCGGCAGGAGGCGGCGTGGCCGGAAGAGGTGAGCGGGCAGCGGGCGACACCGCAGTCCGGCGATGCCTCGCGCATGCCCGATCCGCGCAACTGGCCGGCCGGCCGGCGCGGGCCCGCCGTCGGCCCCGTTCAGGCGAAGCGCGCGCCCGGTCCGATGCAGAAGCTGAGCGTGCGCGCCCAGAACGTCCTCAAGGAACTCGCGGTCGAGCTCACTGCCGAGCAACCGCCGAAGGGGAATTGGTCGCCCTCGCGCGAATTGCTGCTTGCGCTGACGGCCGAACGCCTCGCGACCGCGCGCAATTGCGGTCCTCACACGATGAGGGAAATCATCGACTGGGCGCAGGGCTGTGGCGTGACGATCAAGCCGGTGATCCCGCCCGGCGGCTCGCTGTCGCAGATGTGGGCCGAGTTGATTAGCAATGCATCCGCGGGTGCCTTGACCAGCGCCGAGATTGCCGGCGCGCTGCAGCGCTCGATCCGGCGAAAGAGCGTCCGTATCCCGATCGCGTTCCAGGTCATCCTGGTGAAGATCCTGCTGTCCAGCTTCGAATAGGTGGCGATATTTGTGTGTCCGGGGCGCCGGTCGGTTGGTTCGGCTTGGCCTTCCTTGCTAGTCTCGGTGAGGCCGCCCGTTGCACCGGCTGGCTCGACGTCGCAGGCAGGGAATGGCCCCATCGAAGCGGAAGACGACACGCCCGGCGCGTGCTGTGCCCACAAAGGGTGGCGCGATGCGCGAGGCCGACTACGGGGCGCTTGCGCAGTTTCGCTATCAGCTCCGAACCTTCCTGGCCTTCAGCGAAGCCGCGGCCCAGAGCGCCGGCTTGACGCCGCAGCAGCACCAGGCGCTGCTGGCGATCAAAGGATTGGCCGCCCCTGACGGCGCCAGCGTCGGCGACATCGCGCGCTTCCTGCTGATCCGGCACCACACCGCGGTGGAGCTGGTGGATCGCATGGCGAAACTGAAGCTGATTGGCCGGGAAGCCGACCCGGATGATGCGCGGCGCGTCCTGGTCAAGCTGACAGCGAAGGGCGAGCGGAAGCTGCGATCCCTCTCGCGCATCCATCTGGACGAGCTCAGCGCCGCCGCGCCCGGTTTGGGCAAGATCCTGCGAGCGTTTCGAGCCAAGAGACGCTGAGGACACGCTGAAGAAAGCGCGAAGCCGCGAGCTCTACGCCGCCGCGCCCTGAGCGGCGAGCTGCGCGGCCTGGTGCTCGGTGGTCAGTGCGTCGGTCAGTTCGCCCAGCGCTTCGCCCGCCATCACCTGCGGCAGCTTATAGAGCGTCAAATTGATGCGGTGATCGGTGACGCGTCCTTGCGGGAAATTATAAGTGCGGATGCGCTCGCTGCGGTCGCCGGAGCCGACCTTCTCCTTGCGCTCGGCCGAGCGCGCCGCGTCGAGGCGTTGCTGCTCGGCGTCGTAGATGCGCGAGCGCAGGATGTTCATGGCGGAAGCGCGATTCTTGTGCTGCGAGCGGCTATCCTGCATCATCACCACGATGCCGGTCGGGATGTGGGTGATGCGGATCGCTGATTCGGTCTTGTTGACGTGCTGGCCGCCGGCGCCTCCGGCGCGCATCGTCTCGATACGCAAATCATCGTTCCGGATCTCGACGTCGACCTCCTCCACCTCGGGCATCACGGCGACGGTGGCGGCAGATGTGTGGATGCGCCCCTGCGTCTCGGTGTCCGGCACGCGCTGCACCCGGTGCACGCCGGACTCGAACTTCAGCTTCGAGAACGCGCCGCGGCCCTGCACCTCGGCGATGATTTCCTTGTAGCCGCCGACGCTGCCTTCGCTGGCCGAGATCACCTCGACCTTCCAGCCCTGCAGGGCCGCGAAGCGCTCGTACATCCGGAACAGGTCGCCGGCAAACAGCGAAGCCTCGTCGCCGCCGGTGCCGGCGCGGATTTCCAGCACCACGTTGCGATCGTCCATGGCGTCCTTCGGCAGCAGCGCGACGCGGATCTTCTGGACCAACTCCTCGATCTTCGGCGTCAGCTCGCCGCGCTCGGCTTCCGCCATGGCGCGCATCTCGGCATCGGTCGCGGGATCGGCGATCAGCGCCTCGGTGTCGGCGAGCTCCTTGAGGGCCGAACGATAGGTCTTGACCGCTTCGATCAATGGCGTGAGCTCGGCGAGCTCACGCGTGATCTGCACATAGCGTTCGGAGGCGAGCTGACCGAGCGATTCGGCCTCGAGTGAGGCGTGATGCGCGAGCAGGACGTCCAGTTTGGCTTCGGGGAGTGACGACATCGGTTCGGTCTCAAATGCGGAAAAGGGCGAGGCGGCAGGAGGGGGCGACAGGCCCGCTACAAGGCCAGGCCTTCGGCCTCGGCAAATTCCGTCAGCTTCTGCCGGATCGAGACGCTGCCGGCGGGCGCGTCCAGCAACGGCC
Organism: Bradyrhizobium sp. 35; assembly: GCF_023073215.1. NCBI lineage: Bacteria > Pseudomonadati > Pseudomonadota > Alphaproteobacteria > Hyphomicrobiales > Nitrobacteraceae > Bradyrhizobium > Bradyrhizobium sp. 35. Next base: position 51,888 of record NZ_JADPJC010000029.1, on the reverse strand, counting down.
CGAGAATCGCCTCGGCCTTCTTGGCGTCGAGATCGAGCACCATGGCCTTGACCGGGCCGAGCGCGGTGGCCGAGAGCGACAGCGAGCGATAGCCCATCCCGATCAGCGCCAGCGCGCCGATCGGTTTCGACGCCATCTCGCCGCAGAGCGACAGCGATTTGTTCGCGGCTTGCGTCTTGCGTGCGATGTCGCGAAGCGCGCGCAGGATCGGCGCCGACATGGTGTCGAAGCGCTCCGAGACTTTCGCGTTGCCGCGGTCGACCGCGAACAGGAACTGGAACAGATCGTTGGAGCCGACCGAGATGAAGTCGACCTTCTTCAGGAGCTCGTCGAGCTGATAAAGCAGCGCCGGCACCTCGACCATGGTGCCGATGTCGATCCGCTCCGGCAGCGTGTGGCCGTGCTGGCGCAGATAGGTCAGTTCGCGTTCGACCAGCGCCTTCGCAGAATCGAATTCACCCACCTCCGAGATCATCGGGAACATGATGCGCAGCGCGCGGCCGCCGCCGGCGCGCAGCAGTGCGCGGATCTGGCCGCGCAACAGGCCGGGACGATCGAGCCCGAGCCGGATCGCGCGCCATCCGAGCGCGGGGTTCTCCTCGATTACCGCCTCCATATAAGGCAGCGCCTTGTCGCCGCCGATGTCGAGGGTGCGGAAGGTGACGGGCTTGGTGCCGGCGGCATCCAGCACGGTGCGATAGAGCGCGAGCTGGTCGCTGGTGCGCGGCAGGCTCTGGCCGACCATGAATTGCAGCTCGGTGCGGAACAGGCCGATGCCGGCGCTGCCGGTGTCTTCGATGTGCGGCAAGTCGATCGCGAGACCCGCATTGATCATCAGCTCGACCTTCTGGCCGTCCTTGGTGACGCAGGGCCGGTCGCGCAGCGCCAGATACTGCGCCTGGCGGCGGGCCCGGAAGCGCACGCGCTCGGCGAAGGCCGCTTCGACCTCCTGCGATGGGCGCACATAGATCATGCCGGAGGTGCCGTCGACGATGACGGCGTCGCCGGGATCGGCGATACCAGGCGCGTTCGGGACTTCGCCGACCGCGGGAATGCCGAGCGCGCGCGCCACGATCGAGACGTGGGAATTGGCGGTGCCTTCCTCCAATATGATGCCGCGCAGGCGCTTGCGGTCATAGTCGAGCAGCGCCGCCGGGCCCATCGCGCGCGCGATGACGATGGCGTTGTCGGGCAATTGTTCGCGTGACGGCGCGTGATCCTGGCCGACCAGCTGTCGCATCAGGCGATAGCCGAGATCCTCGAGATCATGCAGCCGGTCGCGCAAATAGGGATCTGTCGAGCGCAGCATGCGCGCGCGGGTGTCGGATTGCACACGCTCGACGGCGGCTTCCGCCGTGAGGCCGGTGGCGACCGCCTCGTGCAGCTTGTGCGACCAGCCCTGGTCGTTGGCGAACATGCGGTAGGCTTCCAGCACCTCGCGATGCTCGCCGCCCTCGGCGACGTCGCCGCGCTCCAGCATGCGGTCGAGATCGGCGCGCAGCTTGGCGAGCGCGGTGTCGAGCCGCTTGATCTCCTTTGGCAGGTCCTCGGCGATGTAGTCCTTGATAACCACGCGCGGCTCGTGCAGCACGACATGGCCGAGTGCGATGCCTTCCGACAGGATGGCGCCGACCTTCTGCGCCGAATGGCGCGCCGCGGGCTCATGGCCTGGCTGGGCCAGCGCAGACAGCTCGCCGGAGGCGATCAGCTCCGCCAGCACCATCGCGGTGGTCTGAAGCGCCTCGAGCTCCTCCTCGACATAGTTGCGCTTGGCGCGATTCTGCACCACCAGCACGCCGAGCGTGTTGCCGGCGCGCAGGATCGGCACGCCGAGGAAGGAGTGGTAAATCTCTTCGCCGGTCTCCGGGCGGAACGAGAAGGCCGGATGGCTTTGCGCATCGCTTAGGTTGAGAGGCGTTGCCTCGCTCGCGACCAGGCCGACCAGGCCCTCATGGGCGCTGAGCACGGTGTGGTGCACCGCCTCGCGGTTGAGGCCTTCGGTGGCATAGAGCTCGAGCGTGTTGTCGACGCGCAGCACATAGACCGAGCACACCTCGGCCACCATGTTGGCGGCGATCAGCACCACGATCTTGTCCAGCCGCTCCTGGGCCGAGACCTGCTCCGCCATGGTTTCGCGGAGCCGTCTCAACAAGACGCGGGGACCTCCCGACGCGCTCCGCATGAACCGTCAATCTCCTCCGTCTGCCGGGGCCGAAAGGACCCGCGGCGGCTCGCCCAGAAATCCAGAAAAACAACAAATTTGCTCGTCCGGCGCCAGCCCCGGCGGTTGCCTGGGCCGAATCAGCACCGCCTCAACTGGGGCACAGTTTCTGGCAGCCCACCCAGTTCGCCGTATAGCGAATTGGGGCTTGTTTTGCCAAGCAAAACGCCTGCCAAACGCGAAAGTGTGGACACCTTCGCGTTTGCTGCGACCGCTAAGAGAAAATTAGCCTAAGCCTGATCGAGACCGTAGAGCGTGTGCAGGGTGCGCACCGCAAGCTCGGTATAGGCGGTGTCGATTAGAACCGAGAATTTGATCTCGGAGGTTGTAATGGCCCGGATGTTGATATTCCGTCCTGCGAGGGCCGAGAACGCCTGGGCGGCAACGCCGGCATGGCTGCGCATGCCGCTGCCGATCACCGAGATCTTGGCGACATCGGTAGCCGTGTCGAGCCGGGCATAATTGATCTGGCTCTTGGCCGCGGTAATCGTCTCCTTGGCCCTGGTGTAGTCGGCGGCCGGGACCGTGAAGGTGAGGTCGGTGGTCTTCCCGTCCTCGGAGACGTTCTGCACGATCATGTCGACGTTGATGTTGGCATTGGCGAGCGGGCCGAAGATCGACGCCGCCACGCCGGGCTTGTCCTCGATCTGGCGTACCGAGATCTGGGCCTCGTCCTTCGAAAAGGCGATGCCGGTGACGATGTGGCTTTCCATGATCTCCTCCTCGCTGCAGATCAGCGTGCCGGGCGGCTGGTTGGCATGCGGGTCGATATCCTCGGGCTTGTCGAAGCTCGAGCGGACGAAAATTGGCATGTTGTGGACCATGCCGAGTTCCACCGAGCGGACCTGGAGCACCTTGGCGCCCTGGGAGGCCAGCTCCAGCATGTCTTCAAATGCGATCTTGTCGAGCCGGCGCGCCTTCGGCACGATTCGCGGATCGGTGGTGTAGACACCGTCGACGTCGGTGTAGATGTCGCAGCGGTCCGCCTTCACGGCGGCGGCGATCGCCACGGCCGAGGTATCGGAGCCGCCGCGGCCGAGCGTGGTGATGCGGTTGGTCTCGGGGTTGATGCCCTGGAAGCCGGCGATCACGGCGACTTCCTTGCGCTCCCTGAAGCGCTTGATGATCTCGCTGCCGTCGATGCCCTCGATCCGGGCCGAAGCATGGGCGTCGCTGGTCGTGATCGGGATCTGCCAGCCCTGCCAGGAGCGGGCCTGGATACCCATGCCCTGAAGCACGATGGCAAGCAGGCCGGACGTCACCTGTTCGCCCGAGGCGACCACGGCGTCGTATTCGCGCGCGTCGTGCATCGGCGAGGCCTCGGTGCACCAGGCCACCAGCTCGTTGGTTTTACCGGACATCGCCGAGACGACCACGGCCACTTCATGGCCGGCGTCGACCTCACGCTTCACATGGCGTGCGACGTTGCGGATACGTTCGATGTTGGCGACGGACGTGCCGCCGAATTTCATCACGAGGCGGCTCATGACGACGCGTGCATTCCTTCATAAGGATCAGTATGGTGGCCCGCACTGGACGGGCCTCGCGGACACCGACCGCGCGTATACATAGCGGCGGGGCCGGGGGCAAGCGGGTTCCTGCGGGGCAGGGTGCGGGGTAGTGGGTTAACCGAGATCATGGCGCGCTATATCGACGAGATCCTGCAGCCTGGCGAGAAGGTGCTGTATTCGACCAATGCGCACTGGATCTTCTATTTTCCGGCGATCCTGGCCTGGATCGTGGCGCTGGTCCTGTTCGTCCTGTCCCGGCAAACCACCGTCGAGGGGCTCGTCATGCTCTGTCTGGTTGCGGCCGGCCTGGTCGCTCTGGCGGCGCTGTACTGGACTGTGAAGGGCTGGTTCCATCGCTTTACCACCGAGACCGACGTGACCAATTTGCGGGTCGTGCACAAGACCGGCTTCATCAAGCGCCGCACCTTCGAGATGGCGCTGGACAAGGTCGAGAGCGTCGATGTCGATCAGACCATTCTTGGACGAATTCTCAACTACGGCGACGTGACGATTCGCGGCGTCGGCGAGGGGATCGAGACGATCAAGACCATCGCCTCGCCGCTCGCCTTCCGTAGTTCGATCACCACGCGGTAGGACCGCGCGTAACCATGAGCATGCAGCAAGATACTTCCGTAACCGCAAGCACCTCGCCGGGCTCGACCGTCGATGCCGCCGAGATCGCGAAATTCTCAAAGCTCTCGGTCGAGTGGTGGGATCCCAACGGCAAGATGGCACCGCTGCACCGGATCAACCCGCTGCGGCTCGGGTATATCCGCGATGCCGCCTGCCGCAAGTTCGAGCGCAACGCGCGCAGCCTCAACTGCCTCGGCGGTCTGCGCGTGCTCGACATCGGCTGTGGCGCCGGCCTGCTCTGCGAGCCGTTGTCGCGCCTGGGTGCGCAGGTCATCGGCGTCGATCCGTCGGTCAGCAACATCGCGGCCGCCAAGCTGCATGCCGACAAGGCGCACCTCGCGATCGACTATCGCTGCACCACGGTTGAGGAGATCGACCCGCGCGAGCGCTTCGACATCGTTCTGGCGATGGAGGTGGTCGAGCACGTCGTCGACGTCGGCGTTTTCCTGAAGCGCTGCGCCGCGATGCTGAAGCCGAACGGCCTGATGGTGGTCTCGACGCTGAACAGGAACTGGAAGAGCTTTGCGCTTGCCATCGTCGGCGCTGAATATGTCCTGCGCTGGCTGCCGCGCGGCACCCACGAGTGGAACAAGTTCGTCACCCCCGACGAGCTGACGAAATACCTGCTCGACAACCGCCTGGTCATCACCGAGCAGACCGGCGTCGTCTACAGCCCCTTCGCCGACAAATGGACCCTCTCGTCAGACATGGACGTGAACTACATGGTGGTGGCGGAAGGCATGGTGTGAGGCGTTGCCGCTTCCAAACATTCGGCGTCGTCCTGGCGAAAGCCAGGGTTTAGTTAGGCGAAAACTGATAATTACGAGTCTTCGCCAAACCACTCCCTGGGGTAATGGGTCCTGGATCTGCGCTTCGCTTGTCCAGGACGACACCGAATTCGTCAGGCAAGCATCGCACCCATGACATCCGCGTGATTGACCTGCTTGAGCGCGAGCGGCACGTTGACTCAACGTCCTCTCGCTCCCAGCGCAGTCCCACCCATGTTGACCATCGCCAGCCTCTGGATTCCCTTCACCGTCATTGCCGCGCTCGGCCAGGTCGCGCGCAATGCGATGCAGCGGTCGCTGACGAAGCCGCTGGGGACCTGGGGCGCAACCAATATCCGCTTCCTGTTCGGCTTTCCGTTCTCGCTGCTTTTCCTGGCGGTGGTGCTGGTCGCCACCGGCGATCATCTCGATATGCCGCCCGGTGTGTTCTGGCCGTGGCTCCTGCTCGGCGCGCTCAGCCAGATCGTCGCGACCGGCCTGATGCTGCTCGCCATGAACGACCGCTCCTTCGTGGTGACGACGGCCTATTTGAAAACCGAGGCGATCCAGACCGCCATCTTCGGCTTCGTCTTCCTCGGCGATCATCTGACATGGCTGAAGGTGCTTGCGATCGTGATCGCGACAATCGGCGTCGTCATCACCGCGCTGCGGCCCGGCGGCGAGAAGAGCTTTGCCGAATTGAAGCCGACCATCACCGGCCTCGTCGCGGCCGCGGCCTTCGCGCTCTCTGCGGTCGGCTTCCGCGGCGCCATCATCAACGTGCCTGATGTCTCGTTCGTGACTGCGGCATCGTTCACGCTGGTGCTCGGCCTGTTCGTGCAGACGCTGATCCTGACGGTCTATCTGCTCTGGCGGGCGCCAAAAGTGCTTCAGTCGATCCTGAGGCTTTGGAAGCCATCGCTGCTCGCCGGCTTCATGGGCGCCTTCGCCTCGCAGTTCTGGTTCCTGGCGTTCGCGCTGACGGCCGCCGCCAATGTCCGCACCCTCGCTTTGATCGAGGTGCTGTTCGCGCAAGGCGTGGCGTACTATTCGTTCAAGCAGCCGATCGCGCCGCGCGAGATTATTGGCATCGTGCTGATCGTGGTCGGCGTGGCGGTGTTGGTGGGAGTCTAATTCCGATCTTCCGGCAGCGTCGGCAGCGGCGACACCTCGATGCCTTCGTCGATCAGCGACTTGGCCTCGTCGGGCGAGGCCTCGCCATAGATCGGACGGTGCTCCTTGTCGCCGTAATGCATCGCGCGGGCTTCGGTGGCGAATCGCTCGCCGACATTGTCGGCGTTCTTCACGATGTGATCGCGCAGCTCTTTGAGCTTGGCGCGCAGCTCGCGCTCCTGCGCCATCAGCAGCGAGGTCGGTGCGGATTGCGCAGCTTCGGGCGCGGTCATCGTGGCGGTGGGCTCAGGCGGGGGCGTGGCGCGTCCGCGGCCCTTCTTGCCGACGATGCGCGGCGCCATGATCGCCTTGTCGACCTTGGCCGAGCCGCAAATCGGACAGGTCACGAGCTTGCGCTTCACCTGCTGGTCGTACGCGGCCGAGCTCTGGAACCAACTCTCGAAGTCGTGGCTCCGGTCGCAGCGGAGCGCGTAGCGGATCATGCCGATCCCCGCACCAGGTGCAGATGATCCGGCCCCGCCTTGGGGTCGGCGACGCCGAAGCGGCGGCCGTGCTGGAGTGAGGGTATCGCGCGGCGCGCGGTCTCGACCTTGGCCGGATCGATTTTTGCCATGATGATGCCGGGCTCGACATCGCCTTCGGCGAGGATCTCGCCCCAGGGATCGATGATCAGCGAATGGCCATAAGTCTCGCGCTTGTTCTCGTGCAGGCCTGCCTGTGCCGCGGCGAAGATGAAGCAACCGGTCTCGATCGCGCGCGCACGCAACAGCACGTGCCAATGCGCCTCGCCGGTCTTGCGGGTAAAGGCCGAGGGCACCGTGATGAAGTACGCGCCGCTTTCGGCCAGCGCGCGGTAGAGCGCGGGGAAGCGCACGTCATAACAGATCGTCAGGCCGACGCGGCCCCAGGGCAGGTCGGAGATCACGGCCGTCTCGCCCGGCTGGTAATTGGCGGATTCGCGATAGCTCTCGCCGTCAGGCAGCTCGATATCGAACATGTGGATCTTGTCGTAGCTCGCGAGCACATTGCCCTCGGGCCCGATCAGGAACGAGCGGTTGACCGCTTTCTCGTCCGAAAAGCGCAGCGCCAGCGAGCCGACATGGATGTGGATCTTCAGTTCCGCCGCGAGCGCCCGGTACGCCCTCAGCGAGCTGTCGTCGTCTTGGCTCTGGAGGTGCTCGAACAGGGCCTTGCGGTTGAGCTGCATCATGTTGCTGACTTCGGGCGTCTGCACGTAGTCGGCGCCATTGGCTACAGCCTGGCGGATCAGCCTGGTGGCCTGCGCGAGGCTGGGCTCGGGCATCAGGCCGGTGCGCATCTGCACCATAGCCGCCGTGAAGGTCCTGTTGTCGCTCATGACTCCGCCTTGACGCTTTCGAGCATGCCGTCGAGCTTGCCTTCGCGATCGAGCGCGTAGAGCTCGTCGCAGCCCCCGACATGGGCTCCGCCGATCCAGATCTGAGGGAAGGTCGAGCCCTCGCCGGCGCGATCGTACATCTCCTGGCGCCAGGACGGGTTCTTGGCGATATCGAACTCCGTGAACGTCGCCTTCTTGCGGGTCAGCAGCGACTTGGCGGCGGAACAATAGCCGCAGCCCGGCCTCGTGTAGATCTCGACAGCAGCGGTCATCTTGTCTGGCGCTCTCATGTCATGAATTCATTGAATTATATGGGACTTCACCGGCTCTCGACAACCCGGGCAAACACCAGCACGTCCACTTGCGCCGCTTTGGCCCGGAGCAGGGCCCGCGCACACGCATCCAGCGTCGCGCCCGACGTCAGGACGTCGTCGATGAGGACAATGCGCCGACCCTGGACGTCCGCCTGGCGGTCGGGGGATACCTGGAATGCGCCCTGCACATTGGTGGCGCGCTGGGCCCGCGACAGGCCGATCTGCTGCTCGGTCGCGCGTACCCGGCGCAGCACCTCAGCCTTCACTTTCACTCCGCTCTGCCGCTCGATGATCCGCGCCAGCGCCCCGGACTGGTTGTAACGGCGGCGCCAGGCCCTTCGCCAATGCAGGGGAACGGGCACCAGCATGTCAGCCTCGGCGAGCAGTTCGCCGCCCGCGCGCGCCATCCAGCGGCCCATGGCGGGCGCCAAATCCGTGCGATCCTGGTATTTCAGCGCATGCACCAGGGTGCGCGCGACGTCGTCATAACGCACCGCGGCGCGCGCCCGCTGGTAGGCCGGCGGGCTCGCGATCGCCTCCATCGACAGCATGTCGGGCCCGGGATCGTACACAAAAGGAATGCCGAGCCGCGGGCAGTAGGGCCGTTCGATGAACGACAGCCGCGCCCAGCACGCCGCGCACACGCCCTCGCCGTCGACCGGCTCGCGGCAGGACACGCACAGCGTCGGCAGCGCGATGTCGAGTGCAAGCCTTGGCAGATGCGCCATCACACCTCGGCAGGCCTGAAGCGCGCCGCGCAAATGGCTGGAAATGGAGCGTGGTGGTGATGCCTCGGCGTCCATTGGGCAAGGCTAGCGCCGTCCTGCGCCACGCTCAAGTCAATGGGCTGTTCTCGTCCGCGCCCGGCCTACGGCTCTTTCGGCAGCACGGGCCGGAAGAACGATCGCTCATAACGGCGAAAGCAGCGCGTTTGCCTTGCGAACTCGATCGCTTTCTGGACGTCCGGATCTTCGGCGCTGTCCTTCCGATATTGTTCGTACGCCGCGAAGCTCGGGAAGCTGAACATCGCGAGGGCGACGTCGCTGGCGCCTTCCGATGGCAGGAAGTACCCGTGGTGGATGCCGCCGAATCTTGGCACTAGTTCCAGCCACATCCTGCCATAGGCTTCGAATTCGGCGAGCTTGTCCGGGGGGATCTCGTATCGCAGATAACAGGTGATCATCGTTTGACGCTCCGGCGCCGCGGGCCTGGTGCGGATTGCTAGTTTGGAACACGGGGGCCGGTGTCGGCTCCATGAGGCAAGGCTAGCGCCGCGCGCAGTGGATTGCCAGAACCAGCATGATCGGCGTAACCAGCGGCATGGCTCAAGACCCACAAACCCCGCCCGCTTTGTTCGATCGTGCTTTGCTGCGCGCGCGACAGCGCCGCGCGCAGGCGCAAGGTGCCGCGAGCTTCCTGCTGGATCGGGTCGCCGAGGACATCTCCGACCGGCTTGCCGCGGTAATGCGGGAGTTTCACACGGCGGCCGATCTCTGGACGCCCGGCGAGGGTCTCGCGGTGCTGCGCGCGCGACTGCCCTCGATCGAGCGCATTGAGCTCGATGCGTCGGGTGCGGAGAAGCTACCCTTTGCACCGGAGAGCCTCGATCTCGTGGTCTCGGCGCTGGCGCTGCAATTCGCCAACGATCTGCCGGGTGTGCTCGCGCAGATCCGTCGCGCGCTGAGGCCGGACGGGCTGCTGCTGGCGGCGATGATCGGCGGCGACAGCCTGACCGAGCTGCGCCAGGCCTTTGCCGCCGCCGAGGCCGAATGCGAGGGCGGCGTATCGCCGCGAGTCGCACCGTTCGCCGATCTGCGCGACGTTGGCGCGCTGTTGCAGCGGGCGGGGTTTGCGCTGCCGGTCACCGATGTCGACCGCGTCGTGGTGCGCTACGCCAACGCGTTCGCGCTGATGCAGGATATCAGGCGCATGGGCGCCGCCAATGTGCTGATCGAGCGGCGACGCACGCCCAGCCGGCGATCGACGCTGCTGCGGATGGCTGAAATCTACGCGGAACGCTTTGCCGACGCCGACGGCCGCATCCGTGCGACATTCGACATCATCTGGCTTTCCGGCTGGGCGCCGCATGCGAGCCAGCAGCAGCCGCTCAAGCCTGGATCAGCGAAGGCGAGCCTGGCGGAAGCGGTGAAGAAGGCCGGAGGGACGTAAGCTCTTTCCGCCGTCATGGCCGGCATGCCGTCCGAGGGACGGCGTCGCTTCCGCTCGCCTATGTCCCGGCCATCCACGCCTCTCGGTTCAGCACGAAGATCGTGGATGCCCGGGACAAGCCCGGGCATGACGCCGAGAGTGTGGTGCCCGCTTCGAATTCACATCAACAAATCAATCAAATGCGGGATCAGCGGAATGTCCGCGGGCGGCATGGGATAGTCGCGCAGCTTGTTGGCGCGAACCCAGGCCAGGGCCTGGCCTTCGCGCGGCGTGACCTGTCCCTCCCAGCGCCGGCAAATGAAGAGCGGCATCAGGAGGTGGAAGGTCTCGTAGCCGTAGCTCGCGAACGTCAGCGGCGCCAGACAGGGTTCGGCGACGGTGATGCCGAGCTCCTCGTGGAGTTCGCGGATCAGGCTCTGTTCCGGCCGCTCGCTGGGCTCGCACTTGCCGCCGGGAAATTCCCAAAGGCCGGCCAGCGTCTTGCCCTCGGGGCGCTGCGCGATCAGGACGCGCTTGTCGGCGTCGACCAGCGCGCAAGCCACCACGAGCGTCAGTTTGAGATCAGCCATGCCGCTTTCATTAGCCGCAATCGCCGTGCGGTTCTACCGGCTCGGCCGGCGATATTTCAGCTGCATGGATACTGTACGGCGGAGGAAACGCGTGGAAACAGGTAATAGTTCTCGCCGATCGGGATAGTCCCGGTGATCGCATAGCCAAGGTTGGGCGTGTATTGATACGTCACCTCGCCGAGTATCAACGATGTGTTGGAAGGTGAGGGCGTGCCGAGGGCCGCTGGCAAAATCACCTGCTGAGCTACTGGCCGCGCGGTGCCGTTGAGTGCTTTGCTCCAGGTCACCGTCGCTTTGCCGCTGGCGTCCGTGGATACTTCCGACACGACTACCGTCGTATTCGCTGAGGCATAGGGAGCGATCGTCACCGCCGATGCTCCAAGCATGGTGCTTAGCGATGCATCGGTGACGCACGCGTTTCGTGACACCAGGTCCGCGACCGTGTGGGCGGTTTCGCTGACCTTGACGCTGATGGCGAGCCCGTTCCCGAGTTCGACGCCGCCCACATAGAGCAGCAGCATGAACGGCACCACAATCGCGAATTCCACCGCGGCCACCGCGCGCGTGTCGGCCCACAAGTTTCGCACGTAATGAAGCATCCGGCTCATGAGTTGACAAAGGCCTCGTTCATGAAAGCCGTGGATGACATGATCAGGCGTTTGCCATTCGACTGGTTCGCCAGATTGAAGCCGAGCGGACCTAGGAAAACCGGCCATTGATACATCACCCGCACGACAACGATGTCGCCCTGATTGCCGGGGTTGAATTTCCAGACGTTCGTCACGTTGCCGCTGCCGTCAAACGTCAGGGCTGGCGCGCCAGTGTTCGCCGAAGACCATGATCCGGCTACTTGGACGTCGATCATCATCTTGCTGCAGTCGAACAAGATCACAACGTTGGAGCAGACTGCAGTGGCAAACTGGGCTTGGGTCATGCTCGCGGCCTGCGCCTGCCCCGTCAGGATCGCCCGGCTCGATTGGTTCACCACTTGCTCCAGGAGCTGCTGGGCAAAGAAAACAAGGAAGGTCTGGATGATTCCGAGCAACAAAGCGATGAATGCCGGACCGATCAGCGCGAACTCGACCGCGGTTGCGCCGTTCCGGTCGGCAAGGAACGCGCGCCAGCGGCGGCGTTTGGTTGTGGGCACGGCGTGCGCGGCGGTCATGACTGCTTTCTCTACTGGGTCAGGCGCGGATCGGACGCGACCTTCAGGAACAGGCTCTGGAGCGCGGACGTAATGTCGTCGTCGGTCGCCACCTTTTTGTACAAATCGGGCGACGAGGCGCAGGCTTGCAGATTTGTCTCGATCTGGCTGGTCGAGCCGGTGGACGTGCTGTTGAAGGGGTAGATCCATGAATCGTACCAGCCGTTGGATGTATGTAGCGCCGAGTCGTCGTATTCGGTGTAGATCACCGCGATACGGATCTTCCTGTTCTTGATGGTGGTGCAGATCGCGGGGTCGAGCGGTTGCTGGCAGCGCTTACCAGTGAGTTTCTTATTGCAGGAGTTCGTGTACGGGTCGGTCGTGATGTTCACGTCCTCAAGGCCGTCGGTAACGAGGAAGACGACTTCCTGTGGCGTATCGTTGGCGACATTGGTGCCGTTCCCCGGAGTCGGCATGATCTTGTTGAGAGCGCTTAATCCGCCCGCAATGCTGGTGTCGGCGTCGCTATTATTGTTCGACGATGTCAGCCAGTTGTTCTTGTAGACCGGCAGGACCTGAATGTTGTCGGCCTTGCTCTGGATGGTCGCTACCGTGTAGCTGGTCGTTGTGGCAGGCGTCGTGGGAGTTCGCACCACCCCAGGTTTTCCGGAAGGTGCGAAGACCGCCGAACTGCTGCCGCTTGTCGGAGAATTGTTTAGAGCAGTATCGAAGGTATAGATCGCAACCCCATACGTATTTCTGTTGATGCTCGATATCTGATAGGCCGTATTCATCAGCGATTTGACCGCTTGCGTCACCCGATCGATCCGTAACGTGAGGCCAAGATTGCGAGCAAGTTGGTAGTTATCAATCCCGCCTGGATTGCCCAGATTGTCCGCGGCAGGATTAGTCTGGTGGCATGCGAATCCGCATCCTTTCGTCCCGGTCGATGAATCGACCTGCTTTTGCGTGTTCGCGATCAGCGTTTTGATGTCGCTCGAGGTCGCGCCGATCGCCATGGAAGGCGAGGCGTCCAGCAAGAGATAGAAATCGATGTTGGGCGCGCCCTGGTTGCGTGTCGCTGCCTGGCCTGCGAACGGCCAACTCACCTGCTTGAGCACGCTCGGGAAGGCGTTGTTTGCGGCCGCAGTGTAGCAAACCTGGACGTTGCGAACGACTTGGTTGTTTGAGTTGACAGGGTCAGCAAAGACAGAGTCCAGGCCGGGGCAGGGAGCGTAGGTACAGTAGCCCGTTGTGGAGTCGGGTTTGCTGCAATTGACGGTGACCGTGAGAGTTGGCGGTGCGGCCAGGTTGTTGTTGCTGACCAGGCCATTCGCGGTGATGTTGAAAACGTTCTTCGCTGTGGTTTGGGCGACCTGCGGGCTCTTCTGCATCATCGTCGAGGTGACGGCGGCGACGGCGGCAGCATCGACGGCAGAGTCGAGATCAACCTTCATGTGCTGCGTATGCGTATAGTCCAGCGCCATCCCGAGCAGAAAGATTGTCGGAACCATCACAATTGCAAACATCACGGCGACGTTGGCCTTGCGATTTCTGGCAAAACGATACAACCAAGCCCGAAGCATGATCTTCATCCTAATCGCCGTGGGTCCCGGCAGAGGCAATTTCTCTGGCCGATCGGGGATCGAGGACCGGGAGCGCAACCGGGCGGCCTCTGACGACCTCTCGGCAGAGCGGAACTTTGAAGATGGGCTGTTAAGTAAAGCTTACGCCGATGTCGCGAACATGGGTGGCCGAAAATCCGACGCTGCCGGATCGAGCGGCATCATTAACGAAAGCTAAAGGCAGCCAGGAAATTGAAGCGAGCTCCTCGCCCGGCTGCATGCTGGACCTCGTTCTCCGGTGGAGAACCAAGAGAGGGACATCAGATTCACGACCTGTAATCCCCGTTGATCGCGACATACTCCTTGGTGAGGTCGCAGGTCAGTACGCGGTCGCGGCCCTTGCCGAGGCCGAGCGAGACCTTGATCGCGATCTCCGGCGCCTTCATCGCTTCCGACACCTGCGCCTCGTCATAGGACGGATCTCGCGCGCCGCTCCTGGCGACGCGGATGCCGTTGAAGGAGATCGAGAGCTTGTCGCGGTCAGCCGGCTCGCCGGCCTTGCCGACCGCCATCACCACGCGGCCCCAATTGGCGTCCTCGCCGGCGATTGCGGTCTTCACCAGCGGCGAGTTCGCGATCGACATCGCGATCTTGCGCGCCGAGGCCTTGGTCTTGGCGCCCTCGACGGTGATCTCGACCAGCTTGCGCGCGCCTTCGCCGTCGCGGGCCACTTGCTCGGAAAGATTGGCGAGCACCTGGTTGAAGGCCTTGACGAAGGCTTTCAGGCGCGGGTCGGTGGCGCGACTGATCTTCGGCGCGCCGTGTTCCGCAGCAGCACCGGTGGCAAAGGCCAGCAGCGTGTCCGAGGTCGAGGTGTCGCCGTCGATCGTGACCGCGTTGAAGGTGTCCTCGACGCCGCTTTTGAGCAGCGCCTGCAGCGCGGCAGGCGCGATCGGTGCGTCGGTGAAGATGAAGGACAGCATCGTCGCCATATCGGGCGCGATCATGCCGGCACCCTTGGCCATGCCGTTGATGGTGACCTTGGCTTTGCCGAGCTTCACGGTCGCGGTCGCGACCTTCGGGAAGGTGTCGGTGGTCATGATCGCCTTGGCGGCGGCGAGATAATCGCCGGCCTCGGCGGTTTCCGCGAGCCTCCCGAGCACGCCGTCGAACTTGGTCGCATCCAGCGGCTCGCCGATCACGCCGGTCGAGGCCAGGAAGATCTCACCCTCGGTGCATCCGACGGCCTTGGCCGCGATCTTCGCGGTCAGTGCCGTGGAGCTGCGGCCGGTCTTGCCGGTGAAGGCATTGGCGTTGCCGGAATTGACCACCAACGCGCGGGCCTTGCCGCCTTTCAGCTTGGCGCGGCACCATTCCACCGGCGCGGAGGGACATTTCGACTTGGTGAAGACGCCTGCGACCGCGGTGCCCTTGTCCATCACCGCCAGCAGCACGTCGGTGCGGTTCTTGTAGCGAATGCCGGCTTCGGCCGTCGCGAGACGGACCCCCGCGATCACGGGCATGTCGGGAACGTGTTTCGGGGCGAGGGGGGAAACGGAGGAGGACATCGGGGCGCCTTGGTGGGATCTGGACATGCAGATGCCCGGCGCGGGGGCCGGGCATCACAAAGGCTTAGATACTCTTCACGTCACCGAAGTGACAGCGAATTCTTACTTCTTCGCCGGGGGCGCCATCTTGCTGTCGGACGGCTTGGCGTCAGCCGGCTTGGCCGCATCGGCCGGCTTGGCGTCCTTTGCCGCATCCGCCGGCTGGTCCAGCCGCTCGACCTTGGCTTCCGCGCGCAGCTTGGCGACGTAATCGGCCTGGGCCTTGCGGGTGACATACTGCTCGATCTGCGCCTTGACCTGCTCGAAGTCCGGCGCCTTGCGGCTGCGCTTTTCCTCGACCTTGATGACGTGCCAGCCGAACTGCGACTTCACGGGGTCGGAGATCTTGCCCGGCTCGAGCGCGAAGGCGACCGCCGAGAATTCCGGCACCATCTGCTCCTTGGTGAAGAAGCCGAGGTCGCCGCCGTCGGCCGAGCCCGGATCCTTGGACTTCTTCTTGGCGAGTTCGGCGAAATCGGCGCCCTTGTCGAGTTCGGCCTTCACCGCCTTGGCCTCGTCCTCGGTCTCGACCAGGATGTGGCGGGCGTGCACTTCCTGCTCGCCGGTGATCTGCTTGGAGGCCTCCTCATAGACCTTCTTCATGGCATCCGGGGTGGTGGCGGCCTTGCCCTCGCCGGCGAGCAGGCTGTCCATCAGCAGGCGGTTGCGGGCGAACGCGAGCCGCTTCTTGAACTCCTCGCCCTCGGCGAGCTTCTTGTCCTCGGCGGCCTTGCCGACGATCTTCATGTCGATCAGGAAGGACAGGACGTTCTCGTCCTTGGTCGCCGGGTCCATCTGGGCGAGGCTCGGCCCGAGTTCCTCTTCGGCCATGGCGACGTCGCTCTTCTTGATTTCCGCGCCATTGACCTTCGCCAGCACCGGATCGTCGGCAGCCCGGCCGGGACCCGCGATCAGCGCCAGCGCAAGGCAGCCCACGAGGGCGGTGGCGAGGCCGAAGCGCAGGCCGGTTCTGGTTACCGGGAACGAGGTGGTCATGGAAAATCCTTTTGTTGAAGCAGGGGGCTGCTCGAGCGGGGCGGACACTCGCCCAATTCAGGGGGCCTTGGCAACGCGAAAAGTCTGTCAAAATGATGAATTAGCCGCAATGCACCCGCCGTTGACAAGGCCCTGACCGGGCCATATCTCTGCCCGGTCGCGTCCATGCGATGGCGTTTATTTTGCTGCGTTTTTGGCCGTTGAACCCAGACTTGCCCAACTCCCACCCATATGGCGGATGGACCCCCCGCAGACGGGGCTCTGGCGCCCAGCAGGCGTCACGGTGAGTTGATAGGCAGGCGGGTGACAACCTCTTTGCTGCAACGCGAACGCGGTTGAATCGCGAACACAGGAACTAAGCATGATCGGCGCGCTCGCCCGC
This sequence comes from Bradyrhizobium sp. 35, assembly GCF_023073215.1. Taxonomy (NCBI): domain Bacteria; kingdom Pseudomonadati; phylum Pseudomonadota; class Alphaproteobacteria; order Hyphomicrobiales; family Nitrobacteraceae; genus Bradyrhizobium; species Bradyrhizobium sp. 35. Next base: position 35,519 of record NZ_JADPJC010000029.1, on the reverse strand, counting down.
AAGTTTTTCGGCTCCGCCAACGACCGGCGGGTGAAGGGATATCAGTCCCGCGTCAACGCGATCAACGCGCTGGAGCCCGAGGTCTCGAAACTCTCCGACGAGGCCCTCAAGGCCCGCACCGTCGAGTTCAGGAAGCAGCTCGCCGAGGGCAAGACCCTTGACGACCTGCTGGTCCCCGCTTTCGCCACGGTCCGTGAAGCCGCCAAGCGGACGCTCGGCCAGCGCCATTTCGATGTCCAGCTGATCGGCGGCATGGTGCTGCACGAGGGCGACATCGCCGAGATGAAGACCGGCGAAGGCAAGACCCTGGTCGCAACGCTCGCGGTCTACCTCAACGCGCTCGCCGGCAAGGGCGTCCACGTCGTCACGGTCAACGACTACCTCGCCCGCCGCGACTCCGCCTGGATGGGCCAGATCTACGGCTTCCTCGGCCTGACCACCGGCGTGATCGTGCACGGCCTCGACGATTCCGAGCGCAAGACGGCCTATGCCTGCGACATCACCTACGGCACCAACAACGAATACGGCTTCGACTATCTGCGCGACAACATGAAGTACCGGCTCGAGGACATGGTCCAGCGGCCGCACTTCTACGCGATCGTCGACGAAGTCGACTCCATCCTGATCGACGAAGCGCGCACGCCGCTGATCATCTCCGGCCCGCTCGACGACCGCTCCGACTTCTACAACACCATCGACGGCTTCCTGCCCAAGCTCGACAAGTCCGACTACGACGTCGACGAGAAGCAGCGCACGGTGACGCTGACCGAAGCCGGCATGGAGAAGATCGAGACGCTGCTGCGCGATGCCGGCCAGCTCAAGGGTGAATCGCTCTACGACGTCGAGAACGTTTCCGTCGTGCACCACATCAATCAGGCGCTGCGCGCCCACACGCTGTTCACGCGCGACAAGGACTACATCGTCCGCGACGACGAGGTCGTCATCATCGACGAGTTCACCGGTCGCATGATGCAGGGCCGCCGCTATTCGGAAGGCCTGCATCAGGCCCTGGAAGCCAAGGAGCACGTGCAGGTCCAGCCGGAAAACCAGACGCTGGCCTCGATCACCTTCCAGAACTATTTCCGGATGTACGAAAAGCTCGCGGGCATGACCGGCACGGCGCTGACCGAAGCCGACGAATTGTTCGACATCTACAAGCTCGAGGTCGTGGAGATCCCGACCAATTTGCCGGTCGCCCGTCTCGACGAAGACGACGAGGTCTATCGCACCCAGAACGAGAAATACGCCGCGATTCTGGCCGAGATCGAGCGCGCCAATGCGCGGCTGCAGCCGGTGCTGGTCGGCACCGCCTCGATCGAAAAATCGGAAGTGATCGCCGAATATCTCAAGAAGCACGGCTATCGGCAGATCGATTTCGGTAACGAAAATTCGATGCAGAAGCTGTACGCGGCGGCCCGCGCCGGCAAACCGGCAAAGCTGTTCGCGGTGCTCAACGCGCGCTTCCACGAGCAGGAAGCCTACATCGTCGCGGAAGCCGGCGTCCCCGGCGCGATCACGATCGCGACCAACATGGCCGGCCGCGGCACCGACATCAAGCTCGGCGGCTCGCTGGAAATGCGCATCCAGCAGGAGGCCGCTTCGATCGAGGACGAAGCCGAGAAGGCCTTGAAGATCGAGCAGATCAAGGCCGACATCGAGCACTTCCGCGACATCGTGCTGAAGGCCGAGGAAGAGGTCGAGATCGAGCCCGCGAAGGGTTCGAAGCCCGCCAAGACCGTGAAGAAGCCCGGCGGCCTCTACATCATGGGCTCCGAGCGCCACGAATCCCGCCGCATCGACAACCAGCTCCGCGGCCGCTCCGGCCGTCAGGGCGATCCCGGCCGCTCGAAATTCTTCCTGTCGCTGGAAGACGATCTGATGCGCATCTTCGGCTCGGATCGCCTCGACAGCATGTTGCAGCGTCTCGGCCTGCAGGAGGGCGAGGCCATCATCCATCCCTGGATCAACAAGGCGCTCGAAAAGGCGCAGCAGAAGGTCGAGGCGCGCAACTTCGATATCCGCAAGAATTTGCTCAAGTTCGACAACGTCCAGAACGACCAGCGCAAGGTGATCTTCGACCAGCGCGTCGACCTGATGAAGGACGACAGCGTCGCCGAGACCGTCGCCGACATGCGCCACGCCTTCATCGACGACCTCGTCGCCAAGCACGTGCCCGAGCATGCCTATGCCGAGCAGTGGGACGTCGCGGGCCTGAAGGAAGAGCTCAAGCGCGTGCTCGATCTCGACCTGCCGGTCGAGGACTGGGCCAAGGAAGAGGGCATCGCCGACGAGGAGCTGCTCACGCGCATCGAGACCCGCGCCGACGAGCACATGGCCGCAAAGGTCGCGCAATGGGGTCCCGACGTGATGCGTTACGTCGAGAAGACCATCCTGCTGCAGACGCTCGACCATCTCTGGCGCGAGCATCTGATCATGCTCGACCATCTGCGCCAGGTCATCGGCCTGCGCGGCTACGGCCAGCGCGATCCGCTGCAGGAGTACAAGACCGAGGCGTTCAACCTCTTCCAGGAGATGAGCGCGCATCTGCGCGAGGCCGTCACGGCGCAGCTGATGCGGGTCGAGATCGTGCCGCCGGAGCAGGAAGCCCCGGTGCTGCCGCCGATGGAAGCGCACAAGTTCGACCCGAACACCGGCGAGGACGAAATGGCGCTCGCGAGCGTCACGCTCGGAGCGCAGGCCACCGACGCGGCGTTGCGCGATCCCAAGAACCCGGCAAGCTGGGGCAAGATCGGCCGCAACGAGGATTGCCCCTGCGGCTCAGGCAAGAAGTACAAGCACTGCCACGGGCGGTACGCTTAGCGATCAGGTGTGAGGTGCGACGTCGGCGCCTCACATTCCACTGTCGTCGCCCGGTTTAGCCGGGCGACCCAGTACGCCACGGCTTCTCGGTTCAATCACGTCAGTCTCTGGAATACTGGATCGCCCGATTAAATCGGGCGATGACATCGAGTATGGGGCGCGCGGCTCCATCTCCTTCGCCGGGACGACCGTGTGGAGAGAGCTTGCTAAACACGCCAGCTCAATTCGAGCTGTCGATCAAGCTCTCCAGCAGCCGCTTCAATTCGCTCGTCGATTTGTCGCCGTAGCTCTCGAGGATGTGCTCTTCCTGGTCGACCGCGAGCGAGTTGAGCTTCTTGCTCAGCACCTTGCCGCGATCGGAGATGAACATCAGGACCTTGCGGCGGTCGTTCGGGTCCTGCACGCGGTAGACCAGCGTGTCCGAGACCATGCGATCGATCATCTTGGTCAGCGTCGGATGGTTGAGCAGCACGGCATCCGCGAGCTCTCCCATCGAATGGCCGTTGCCATCCGACAGGACTTTCAGAATGCGCCACTGCTCGACGGGCACGCCTTCCTTGCTCAACCGCAGTTCGAGCTGCCGGTTGATCTCCCGGTTGGCTTGCGCGAGCAGGTACGCGAGGTGTTCGGTGATCGGGGTGTTCGGTTTTGCCACGGCTAAGACTTTGTCTTGACCCAAATGAGTGAATGTCTTGCAATCGATGCTGCATCTATATGCACTTCAATTCTTGAATATTCAATATTTTCAAAATAGGATATTGCCCAACAATAGGGCGGGTGCCGCGGCCGCCTGCTGAATGAGCTTTCAAGTCTGGTATCAGACAGGAGTTGGCGTGCGCGCGACGGTAAACTTCCCGGCTCACGGCGGTCCGGCGTTACCGCCGTCCTTGCTGTTCAGGAATCTGTCGCCCGCGGCAGCGGATTTCGACCTGTCGCCGGCTGATGCGCATTTCATGAAGCGCCGCGGCGCACACAACAAGCTCCGCATCGGGGGCTTCATTTGCTGCACCGGCTCGCCCGGTGTCTGGGGCCCGTGCGCGACAAGCAGCGCGCAGCTCGCGGTCGCCGAGATCAACAAGCGCGGCGGCATTCTCGGGCGCGAGATCGAGCTTTCGATCTACGATGCCGGCGGGCCGCTCGACGGGATTCTGAGCCGCGCCGAGCAGGCGATCGCTTCCGATGAGATCGACCTCATCGTGGGACTGCATACCAGCGCGGTGCGTGTGGCGCTGCGCAAGGTCACGACCCGCCACCGTATCCCCTACATCTATACGCCCGTCTACGAGGGCGGCGAGCAGACGCCGGGTGTCATGGCGATCGGCGAGACGCCGCGCTGGCAGAGCCGCCCCTCCATCCACTGGCTTGCCGACGTCAAGAAGGCGGCGCGCTGGTACCTGATCGGCAGCGATTATGTCTGGCCCTGGCAGTCGCACCGCGCGGTGAAGCGCTACATCAAGGAGGCCGGCGGCCATGTCGTCGGCGAAGAGTTCGTTCCCCTCGGCGAAGACAACCACGAGCCGCATCTGGAGCGCATCCGTGCCGCGAGGCCTGACGTCGTCCTGATCTCGTTGATCGGCACCGACAGCATCACGTTCAATCGCGCGTTCGGCGAATGCGGCCTCGGCGCCACGACGCTGCGGCTGGCCGGGGCGATGGACGAGACCGTGCTGCTCGGAATCGGCGCCGACAACAGCGAAAATCTGTTCTGTGCCTCCGGCTATTTCCCGGGCATCGGATCGCGGGCCAACGACGACTTCCAGAGCCGCTATCGCGCGATGTTCGGACCGAACGGCCCCCCGATCGGCTCGCTCGGTCAATCCAGCTATGAGGGACTGCGCTTCCTTGAGGCCGTGGCAAACAAGGCGGGCACGTTGGCGATGGGGCCCATGCTCGCGGCCGGCCGCAACATCGTCTATGGCGGCGCGCGCGGCCCCGTCACCGTCAGGAACGGTCATACCCGGATGCAAATGTATCTCGCCGGCGCGGATGGCCTCGATTTCAAGCTGATCAAACCGATCTGACGCCGGCGCCCCATCTGCAAACGCCCGAATCCAAAATAATACTTGAAAAGGAAAATATTTCCGTCTGTAATATCAAGGTAGAGCCGATGGGCGCGCCCGCACACGCGCGCCAATGAGGCTCCAATGCCAGGGATTCCAATTCCAGGGATCAAGAAGCCTTTGAGGAGAGCGCCGTGACAGTTGTCCTTCCCACGCCAGCCCAATTGCGCAGTGTCGCCGACCAGTGCGGCCTTTCGCTGACCGACGACGATGTCGCCTCGTTCCGCGGTCTGATGCAGGGCTCGATCGAGGCCTACAATCTCGTCGGAGCCATGCCGGACGAGGTGCCGGAGGTCAAATATCCGCGCACGCCGGGCTATCGGCCCTCGCCGGAAGAGAACCCGCGCAACGCCTGGTATCGCAAGTCGACCGTGAAGGGGGCGGCGAGTGGCAAGCTCAAGGGCAAGACGGTCGCCCTGAAAGACAACATCATGCTCGCCGGTGTTCCCATGATGAACGGCTCGGCGACGCTCGAAGGCTACGTGCCCGATTTCGACGCCACCATCGTCACCCGCATGCTCGATGCGGGCGCCGAGATCGCCGGAAAAGTCCATTGCGAATCCTTCTGCATGTCCGGCGGCAGCCACACCAATGCGGTCGGCGCCGTCCACAATCCGCACAAGATGGGCTATTCGGCCGGCGGCTCGTCGTCAGGCAGCGGCGTCGTCGTCGCGCTCGGCGAAGTCGACATGGCGATCGGCGGCGACCAGGGCGGTTCGATCCGCATGCCGTCCTCGTTCTGCGGCACCTATGGCATGAAGCCGACCTGGGGCCTCGTGCCCTACACCGGCATCATGCCGATCGAGGTGTTCGTCGACCACACCGGCCCGATGACGGCGACCGTCGCCGACAACGCGCTGCTGCTGGAGGTGCTGGCCGGCGACGACGGCTACGACCCCCGCATCAAGGCGCCCAAGGTCGAGGAGTACACCAAGGCGCTCGGCCAGGGCGTCAAGGGCATGAGGATCGGCATCCTCAAGGAAGGCTTTGAGCAGGCGACGGCCGAAGCCGCCGTGAACGAGAGCGTGCGCGAGGCCGCAAAGCGATTCAAGGATTTGGGCGCCACGGTCGAGACCGTTTCGATCCCGATGCATCTCATGGGTCCCGCGATCTGGACGCCGATCGGCACCGAGGGCATGACCCAGACCATGATGTATGGCGACGGCTATGGTCTGTCCCGCTCCGATCTCTACTCGACCACGCTGATGGACTTCCATCGCGGCTGGCGGCGGCAGGCGGATTCTCTGTCCGAGACCACAAAGCTGTTCCTGCTGCTCGGCACCTACATCAACAACACCTTCGGTCCGCGCTATTACGGCAAGGCTCTCAACATCTCCCGACGCCTGACCGCGGCTTACGACAAGGCCTTCAAAGACTACGATTTGCTGCTGCTGCCGACGACGCCGATGAAGGCGACGAAGCTGCCGGAGCCCACGGCCAGCCGCGAAGACTATGTCGCGCGTGCGCTGGAGATGATCTCCAACACCGCGCCGTTCGACATCACCCATCATCCGGCGATGTCGCTGCCCTGCGGCATGGTCGACGGCCTGCCCGTCGGCCTGATGCTGGTCGGCCGCATGTTCGAGGAATCCACCATCTACCGCGCCGCCCACGCCTTCGAGCAGATCGGCGACTGGAAGAAGATGTGAGCGAGGGACTCATGCAGACGGACGTAACAGGGAAGCGTTTTCGGACGCGTCAAGACATCAAGCCGGAGCCCCGTTCCGATTCCTTCGGAACGGGAAAGGCTCCGGCGCATGGCTAACGCGTTCGTCGCGGCGTTCGAGATCCTGAGCTTTGGTGCGATCATCGTCCTGATCGTGCTGGGGCTCGGGATCATCGCCAGCATGATGGGCATCTTCAACTTCGCGCAGGGCGAGTTCGTCCTGCTCGGGGCCTACATCACCTATCTTGCCTACGCCAATGGCCTGCCGATCTGGGCCGGCATGGTCGCCGCACCATTCATTGTCGGCGCGCTCGGCTTCGTGCTGGAGGCGCTGATCATCCGACGCTTCTACGCAGCCCCCATCGTCGCCATGCTCGGCACCTATGCGCTCGGCCTGATCATCCGCGAATCCGTGCGCGGCTTGATCGGCGGCTTCTATCTCACCGTGCCGGAGCCGATCGGCGGCTCGATCGATATCGGTGCCATGCACATCTCGGCCTGGCGCTTCACCATCATCATCATCACGGCGCTGGTGATGGGCGGCTGCTATCTGCTGCTGGCGCGCACCAGCTTCGGCCTGCGCGTGCGCGCTACCCTGGAAAATCCTTCGCTGGCCCGCGCCTCCGGAATCTCCACGCCGCTGATCTACGGCGCCACCTTTGCGTTCGGCGCGGCGCTTGCTGGCCTTGCCGGCGCACTGATCGTGCCGGTGTTCAGCCTGTTCGCCGATCTCGGCCTGCGCTTCCTGATCCAGGGCTTTGTCGCGGTCATGGTCGGCGGCGTCGGCTCCTTCATCGGGCCGGTCGCGGGCGCCGGCGTCATCGGCACGCTCAGCGCCGCGCTGCCCTGGGTGATGGCGCCCGTCGTGGCCGATGTCCTCGTCTTCGTTCTCGCCATCGTCTTCATCAAATTCCGGCCGCAGGGCCTCATTGCTGGAAAAGGGGTTTAGTCACATGTCCGATCGTTCTCAGCTCTCCCGTCGCCGGTTCCTTTCGAATCTCGCCTTTGCCTCCGGTGCAGTCGCAACCGGCGTCGGCAGTTGGGTGATCCCGGCGCCCTGGGCCAATGCGGCCGAAGCCCCGATCAAGGTCGGCATCGCCACCGACCTCACCGGGCCGATTGCCTACGCCGGCAATGCCGACGCCAACGTCGCCAAGATGGTGATCAAGGAGATCAACGCCGGCGGCGGTCTGCTCGGCCGCCCGCTCGAGCTCTTTGTCGAGGACACCGCCTCGAACGAATCCGTCGCGGTCGGCAACGTCCGCAAGCTGATCCAGCGCGACAAGGTCGACATGGTATTGGGCGGCATCACCTCGTCGATGCGCAACGCCATCAAGGACCCGATCGTCGCGCGCGGCAAGACGCTCTACATCTATCCGCAGCTCTACGAAGGCAAGGAGTGCACGCCTTATCTGTTCTGTACCGGGCCGACGCCGGCGCAGCAGTGTGACGAGTTCATTCCCTGGCTGATCAAGAACGGCGGCAAGAAGTTCGCGCTGCCGAGCGCCAACTATGTCTGGCCGCACACACTCAACGTCTACGCCCGCAAGGTGATCGAGGCCAACGGCGGCGAGGTCGTGTTCGAGGAATACTATCCGCTTGACCAGGTCGACTTCTCCTCGACCGTCAACCGCATCATCTCCAACAAAGTCGACGTCGTCTTCAACACCGTCATCCCGCCCGGCGTCGGTCCGTTCTTCAAGCAGCTCTACGAGGCCGGCTTTCTCAAGAATGGCGGACGGCTGGCCTGCGTCTACTATGACGAGAACACGCTCAACATCAATCAGGCGGCCGAGATCGAGGGTCTCGCCAGCTGTCTCGATTATTTCAAGGTGCTCACCAAGGAGAACCCGTTCGACGCAAAAATCCAGGCGGCCTACGAGAAGGATTTCCCGGGCAACTTCCTGTTCGCTGCCGGCAGCGCCGCCACCGGCACCTATCGCGGCCTGAAACTGTGGGAAGCCGCCGTCAAGGAAGCCGGCAAGGTCGATCGCGACTCGGTCGCCGCTGCGCTCGATCATGCCAAGATCGCCGAAGGTCCCGGCGGACCTGCCGAGATGGTGCCGGGCAAGCGCCACTGCAAGATGAAGATGTACACCGCTGTCGCCAAAGGCGGGAACTACGAGATCGTCGGACGCAGCGACGGACTCGTCGATCCCAAGGAATGCTAGAGTCGAATGCCGAAAGCGATGGGCGCAGCGAAGCAGGCAGTCCCCGCCGAGATCGGCGGGGAGCAGAACGTTGCCATGGTTGAACACGGATCAGCAGGGCAAGCCGGTTCGGTGCGGAAAATCCTGCCGATCGTGGAGGGCGTCGTGCTCGTCGTGGCGCTGCTCGCCCCGCTGGTGCTGCAGGACTACCTCACGGTGTTCGCGACGCGCGTGATCATCCTCGCGCTGTTCGCACTGTCATTCGACCTGGTGTGGGGCTATGCCGGCATCATGAGCTTCGGCCAGGCGCTGTTTTTCGGCTCGGCCGGCTATGGCGTGGCGCTGCTCGCGCGCGATCTCAACATTACCAACATCTTCCTGGTGCTGCCCGCGGGCACCATGATCGGGCTCACCTTTGCGCTACTGCTGGGCGGCTTCCTGCTGCTTGGACGGCATCCCTCCAGCGTGATCTTCGTCTCGCTGGGCACGCTGACCGGATCCTACGCCGCCGATCGGCTTGCGCGCGGCTGGTACTATCTCGGTGGCCAGAACGGCATCCCCTCGATCTCCTCGATGACGCTCGGCAGTTACGAGTTCTCGGAAGGGCCGCCGTTCTATTATCTCGTGCTTGGCCTGCTCGTCGTGGTCTATCTCCTCTGCCGCTTTCTGGTGCGCTCGCAGTTCGGGTTGGCGCTCGCGGGATTGCGCGAGAACGAGCAGCGCATCGCCTTTTTCGGCTACAAGGCGCAGCATCTGAAGGCGATCATTTTTGCGATCGGAGGCGCAGTGGCCGGCCTCGCCGGCAGCCTCTATGCCTTCCACGAAGGTTTCGTCTGGCCCAACATGGTCGGCGTCGTGGTCTCGACGCAAGTGGTGCTCTATGTGCTGTTCGGCGGCTCCGGCACGCTGATCGGCGCCGTCATCGGTGCCGTCATCGTTGAGGGCGTCAGCTTCTGGCTCTCGGACAATTACCGCGAGGTCTGGCCGATCATCCTTGGCGTGCTGCTCCTGCTGGTGATTCTGTTCCGGCCGCTCGGCCTGATCAGCTTCGTGCTCGGCGAGCGCGAGCGGGTCGGCAGCTTTGGTGGCAAATCCAGGAAGACCGGGAAGGAGAAGCGCGATGCCGCTCCTTGAAGCCAGCGGCGTCAAGAAGATCTTCGGGAAGCTCACCGCGCTCGACGGCGCCGCGCTGACCGTCGGCGAGAACGAGTTTCACGGCCTGATCGGCCCGAACGGCTCCGGCAAGAGCACGCTGATGAAGTGCATCGCCGGCGCCGAGGTGCCGACACAGGGCAAGGTCTCCTTCGTCAACGCCGATATCACCGCGTTCACGCCGACCGAGCGTGCCCGCGCCGGTATGAGCTTGAAATTTCAGATCACATCCGTGCTGCCGACGCTGACGCTCTACGACAACATTCTGCTCGCGCTGCAGGCGCAATCCTCGCTGTTCGATCTCGTGTTCTCGCGCACGCGCGGGCTCTTGCACGATCAGGTCATGACCATGCTGACGCAATTTCGCCTCGCCAACCGCGCTTTCGACGCGGCGGCGGCGCTGTCGCACGGCCAGCAGCAATGGCTGGAGATCGCGATGGCGCTGGCCTGCAAGCCGAAGCTTCTGCTGCTGGACGAGCCGACCGGCGGCATGAGCCTGGAGGAGCGCCGCGTCACCGGTGAATTGCTGCAGCCGATCAAAAAGCATTGCTCGCTGGTCATCGTCGAGCACGATCTCGATTTCATCCGCGACATCTGCGATCGTCTCACCGTGCTCGACCAGGGCAAGGTGCTGGCGTCCGGCACGGTGTCGGAGATCCAGGCCAACAAGGCCGTCCAGGAGATTTATTTGCGCCGTGCCTGAATTTTTGGACATCAAGCATCTCGACGCCGGCTATGGTCGCAGCCAGGTCCTGTTCGACGTCAACCTCGGCATTCGCTGGCGCGGCGGTGTCGCCGTGCTGGGCCGCAACGGCGCCGGCAAGACCACGCTGATGAAGACCATCGTCGGCGAACTGCCGGCGTGGAAGGGCGAGGTCGCCTTCGATGGCCGCGACATCAGCCGCCGCGCGACCCAGGAGCGGGTGCGCGCCGGCATCGGCTACGTGCCGCAGGAGCATTCGGTGTTCGCGCGCCTGTCGGTGCGCGACAATCTCGCGGTCGGGTCGCTCGCGAGCAGGAAAGCCGACGCGGTCGAGCACGTGCTGACCATCTTCCCAAAGCTCGGCCAGCGCCTCGACCAGCCCGCCGGCACGCTTTCCGGCGGCGAGCGCAAGATGCTCGCCATCGGCCGCGCCATGCTGGGCGATCCAAAACTTCTTCTGCTCGACGAGCCGACCGAAGGCGTCTGGATCGGCGTAATCGAGGAGATCACCGAGCGCCTGATCGAGCTTGCGAAAACCATCGCCGTCATCATCGTCGAGCAGCACCTCGACCTCGCGCTCCGCGTCGCCGATTACGCCTACGTGCTGGACCGCGGCCGCGTCGCGCTGCAAGGCGAAGCGGGCGAGGTGAGGGGCAATCCGGAGCTGCTGCGGTATCTGGCGCCGTAGGGCGCGCGTGAAGCGCGTCGCTCTCACACCGAACTCGGCTGTCATGCCCCGCGAAGGCGGGGCATCCAGTACGCCGCAGCTTCTCGATCGATAAGGGGTGCCTCTGGAATACTGGATTCCCCGCCTTCGCGGGGAATGACGGCGTCAGGCTGGGATGGATCGAAGAGATTAAGCGGAGCGCCCGCTTTACTTCACCGCCCCAAACCGGCTGTCGAACGAGTTCGATTGCACCACCGGCGCGGCGCCCATGATCTGGGTCGCTTCACCCGCGCCATCCGACACCGACGGCTTCAGCGTCGGGCGGGTTGCGGCGAGGCGGGTGTCGGGCTTCGCAGCTTCGGCGGGTTTGGCAGCGGCAACAGCCGGCTTCGGTGCATCCTTCGCTGCGTCCTTGGACGTGTCGCGGCCCGGTACGAACCGGGTCACCGCGGCCTTCAGCCGGGACGCTGCGGTGGGCGGCGTCGTGGTCGTCGTTGCAGCCGGAGCGACGGATGCCGTGGCCTGCGGCGGCGGCGTGGTCGCCGTGGCGTCGGCATTGCCCACACCCATCTTGCGGCCGAGATTGGAGAAGAAGCCGGATTTCTCGGGCGGAGCTGCGGTGGCGACGCGGGCGCTGGCGGCGGGCGCGCTGACGGCGACGACCGGCTCTTCCTGCGGCGAGGGCGCGGCTGCATCGAGATTCGGCTTCGGCGGATTGACGTGTCCAGGGATGGTGCCCGGCGCCTTCGCCATCGCCAACATCTGGAGCGTGGTGCCTTCGGCGCCCTCCGACAGGCCGGTCGAGCCTTCCGGAATCTTCGCGGCAAAGATCTTGTTCATGCCGCCGTCGATGCCGGTGTTCATGCGCGCAACGGGCGTGCCGCGCGAAACCAGCTTGTTGTACTCCGCCTGGTCGCGCGCATCCTTCTCGCGCACGGCGCTGGCGATCTCCTCGGGGATCACATAGGCCGGGCACTTAGCGGACGCGTCGAACACCGGATCGCGCTTGGCGTCGGGCGGCTTCGCCGCGTCGAACACGTACTTCTTCTCGCAGAAATCGACCTTCGGCTCCTGCCGCGTCACCTCGAAATGATCATAGCCTTCCTTGATCATCTTCCAGAACGGCATGTTCGGATTGTTCCGGTGCTTGGCCATGTTCACCGGCGTCATCTTGAACGGATAGGCCTGCAACTGGAACGCCTTCTGGCCGCCGAAGAAGGACTCGCGCCCGAGCGAATAGATCTCGGCGATCTGCTCGTCCGTCATCGCGTAGCAGCCGCGCGACGAACAATCGCCATGCACCATCAGCTGCGACCCGCTGCGGCCCAAAGCCTTGTCGAACGCGTTCGGATAGCCCGTGTTGAACGACAAATAGTACGCCGATTGCGGATTCATCTGGCCCGGATTGATCGAGTAGAATCCTTCCGGCGCCTGACGATCGCCTTCGCGCACCTTCGGGCCGAGATCGCCCGACCAGCGACAGATCGGATAGGTCTTGAGCAGCGCGAACTGGCCGTTGCGGGTCTGCTTCCAGACCTCGAGCTCGGCCTCCTGCTTGAACAGGCGCACCAGGATCGGTGATTGCAGATCCATGTTCTTCTCGACCATCGCGGCGAGAAGCTTTGGCGGCACCGGCTGGTTGGCCTTGGCATTGGTCGCAAGCGAAACCTGGTCGGTGTCGCAGCCGGCCAGCACGAAGCTGGCGGCAAGCGCCACCGAAACCAGAAACGCGCGAGCAAGCGAACGAGAAATCAAGATGGACCCCACACCGTCCAAGGCATCGCGCGCAAACCCCAATCTTGAAGCATGATCCGACCGGAGACCGGGACCCGTCGCGACGGGCTTTTTCGCAATCACGCTCCAGCGCTTATGCCCTGAAGCCATTGATTAAAATTCTAACCTCTGGGTCATGTGGTCGCAACCCGCACGGGGATCACGAGCCCGTTGGCCCAAAGGCGTGGTCAACGAAGACTTAAACTGGGCTGAAACTTGGGCCTTTCGGCCAAACCAGCACTGAGATCGCTGATTTGGGCAAAAAAAGGGTTAACGCGGGGTTATCGGGGGCCTCCGGGACGGTTTGGCCGGCCTCAAATTCAGCGTCGTCTCGGCGAAAGCCAGGACGACGGCGGAGGGGGACGCGTCCAACGGGCCCCAAAGCCCGCCCGAATCAGCCCAGTTTCCGGCCAATATCGAGGAATTTCTGCCGCCGATGCTTGCGGATGGCGTCCCCGTCCAGACCCCGGAGTTCGTCAAAGGCCTTGGCAATGGCGTCGCCCGTGGTGGCGATCATGGCGGCGGGGTCGCGATGGGCGCCGCCGACCGGCTCCTTCAGGATGCTGTCGATCACGCCGAAGCGGAGCATGTCCTGGGCCGTGATCTTCATGTTGTTGGCGGCTTCCTGCGCCTTGGAGCCGTCGCGCCAGAGGATCGAGGACGCCGCCTCGGGCGAGATCACGCTGTAGATCGCGTGCTCCAGCATCAGGACCTTGTTGGCGGTGGTGATGGCGATGGCGCCGCCCGACATGCCCTCGCCGGTGATGATGGCGACGTTCGGCACGGTCAGCGCCATGCAGGCATCAGTCGAACGCGCGATCGCCTCGGCCTGGCCGCGCTCTTCCGCGCCGATGCCGGGATAGGCGCCGGCGGAATCGGCGAGCGACAGCACCGGCAGGCCGAACCGCTCCGCCATCTCCATCAGCCGCACGCATTTGCGATAGCCCTCGGGCCGCGCCATGCCGAAATTATGCTTGATGCGGCTCTCGGTGGAATCGCCCTTTTCCTGGCCCATCACGCAGATGGCCTCGCCGCGGAAGCGGCCGAAGCCGGCCACCAGCGCCTCGTCCTCGCCGAACTTGCGATCGCCGGCGAGCGGGGTGAACTCGGTGATCAGGCCCTTGATGAAGTCGTTGAAATGCGGCCGCTGCGGATGCCGCGCGACCAGCGTTTTCTGCCACGGCGTCAGGTTCAGATAGAGGTCGGCCATCGCCTGCGCCGCCTTGTCCTCGATCCGCCCGATCTCCTCGGCGATGTCGCTGCCGGAGGCCGCAAGCGTCCGCAATTCATCGAGCTTGGAATCGAGCTCGGCGACGGGCTTTTCGAAATCGAGATAGCTGCGCATCTGGTCTGGCATCAACTCAATATAGGGAGGACGGGGCGAGGCGGCGAAGCGGATTCGATGTCGCGGAAAGAAGTGTAGGTTCGTCAATGAGTTGGCTTGTGTGCTCGCAACGAGCGCAGGCCAAATCATCGTGAGGCCCCGGCTCTTTCTGCGGAGATGTGGCCGAAGTCAAGGCGGTTTCATCGTTCCAGTACCGTAGCCCGGATGAGCGAAGCGATATCCGGGGCAGGTCGCCCGATCGTCAATCCCGGATGTCGCTTCGCTCATCCGGGCTACTGCAGCTACGGCAGCAACTATTTCTCCGCCAGCGGGTGCAGGTCGCGGACCAGGCTCTTCAGCCGCTCCTCGACCACGTGGGTGTAGATCTGGGTCGTCGAGATGTCGGTGTGGCCGAGCAGCGTCTGCACGATGCGCAAATCGGCCCCGTTGTGCAGCAGGTGGCTGGCGAAGGCGTGGCGCAGCACGTGGGGGGAGACCAGCCGGGCCTGCAGGCCCGAAGCGACCGCGAGCTCCTTCAAGTCGCGGGCAAAATGCTGCCGCGTCAGATGCCCGCTCTCGCCGAACGAGGGGAACAACCATTTGGAGGCCGCCACGCGGTTCTTCTTGTCGGTCTTGTTGTTGTCCTTGGCCGCCTCCGTCGCCGCGAGATAATCGGCCATCGCCTGGCGCGAGGCCTCGTTGAGCGGCACCAGCCGTTCCTTGTTGCCCTTGCCGCGCACCACGATCATGCGGGCGTCGCGCTTCGCGGCCGTACGTGGCAGCGCCACCAGTTCGGAGACGCGCAGGCCGGTGGCGTAGAGCACCTCGAGCAGACAATAGAGTCTCAGGGCGCGCAGCCGTTTCGAGAGCGAAGCATCCTCCGCCTCGCTCAATTCCTTGGCGCGGCGGAGCATGCGGTCGACATCGGCAATCGACAGCACCTTCGGCAGGCCGCGGCCACGCTTCGGCCCGGACAGGATCGCCGCGGGATCGTCGGTTCTGATGCGTTCGTTCAGGAGGAAGCGATAGAGATGCCGCATCGCCGATAGCCGTCGCGCGACGCTGGTGGACTTGAAGCCGCGCGTGTCGAGATCGGCGAGATAGTCGCGCAGCGTCTGTGTTTCCGCGTCCGCGAATGCATGGCCGACGCGGCCGAGAAACTCGGAGAAGTCGGTGAGGTCGCGGCGATAGGCGTCGAGCGTATTGGGGCCGGCGCCCTGTTCCGCCGCGAGCATGTCGAGGAACAGGCCGGTGAGTTTTGTGTCTGAGGACTTGTTATCGGAAGATCTGGCACGCATGCCCGCAGCCTAGCTGCTATTTCTTGAGAAACTTATCCGGCGGGATCGTCACCGTCATTTCCCGCGGCTTGGGATTGACGAAGTTCGCCAGCGCGAAGACCACGCCATAGACGATGCCGGCGATCACGGCGACGACCGTCAGGAAGCGGAACAGGCTGGGCATCGGCAGGATCTCGGAGAGGGTCTCGGTCAGGGGCTTGGCGGGCAAATTAACCAATGAAATCATCCAACACGTTCGCCGTTTCGTGGCAAGAGTCCTCTGGCGAGGGCCCCTGCGGGGTCGTATAGGTGGCCAAAGGATGCCGCCATTGGCGGCAGATCGAGCGAGACCCATTCGAGCGAGACAAATGCCCGACGCCGCGTTGCCGATCCAAGCCTCGCCCGAGGCCGACATCCTGTCGGCGCTGGGGACGCGCTCGATCGTGCTCGTCGGCATGATGGGGGTGGGCAAATCCACCATCGGCCGCCGCATGGCTCTCCGGCTCAAGCTGCCCTTCGTCGATGCCGACACCGAGATCGAGGCGGCGGCCGGCATGACCATACCGGAAATCTTCGAGCGTCATGGCGAGCCGCATTTCCGCGACGGCGAGGCCCGCGTGATCGCGCGTCTGCTTGACGGCGGTCCCATCGTGCTGGCGACCGGCGGCGGCGCCTTCATGCGCGAGGAGACGCGGGCCCGCATCGCCGCGAAGGCGATCTCGATCTGGCTCAAGGCCGATCATGACGTCATCATGCGCCGTGTGCGCCGGCGCGCCGACCGTCCGCTGCTCCAGACCGCCGATCCCGAAGGAACCGTGACGCGCCTGCTCACCGAGCGCGAGCCGGTCTACGGCCATGCCGACCTCACCATCGCCTCGCGCGACGTGCCGCACGACAAGATCGTTGAGGAGACCATCGAGACGCTGCGCGCGCATCTTTGCGGCGAACGGGCGTCCCCGCCACCAGCCGACGTCGCGAGTGCCGCACGATGACCGCGCCTTTGAAACATTCAGATCCCGTCAATGTCGAGGTCGCGCTGGGGAATCGCGCCTATGACATCGTCATCGGCCGCGGCGTGCTGGCCTCGCTCGGCGAACGCGTCGCGCGCCTGCGCCCCGGCGTGCGCACCGCGATCGTGACGGATCGCACCGTCGCGAAATACTGGCTCGAACCCGCCGAGGCGTCCCTCGCAGCCAGCGGCGTTCCGACATCGCGCATCGTCGTCGAGGAAGGCGAGATCTCCAAGACCTATGCCGGGCTCGAAAAGGTCAGCGAAGCCCTGATCGCCGCCAAGATCGAGCGCAACGATCTCGTCATCGCGCTCGGCGGCGGCGTGGTCGGCGATCTCGCCGGCTTTGCGGCGGCGATCCTGCGTCGCGGCGTCGACTTCGTGCAGGTGCCGACCTCGCTGCTGGCGCAGGTCGATTCCTCCGTCGGCGGCAAGACCGGCATCAACTCGCCGCAGGGCAAGAATCTGCTCGGCGCCTTCCACCAGCCGGTGCTTGTGATCGCCGACACCGCCGTGCTCGACACGTTGTCGCCGCGGCAGTTTCGCGCCGGCTATGCCGAGGTCGCCAAATACGGCGTGCTCGGCGACGAGGCCTTCTTCGCCTGGCTCGAGAACAACCATTCCGACATCTCCAAAGGCGGTTCGGCGCGCGAGCATGCGATCGCGACCTCCTGCCGCGCCAAGGCCGGCGTCGTCTCGCGCGACGAGCGCGAGACCGGCGAGCGTGCGCTGCTCAATCTCGGCCACACGTTCGGCCATGCACTAGAAGCCGCGACCGGCTTCTCCGACCGCCTGTTTCACGGCGAGGGCGTTTCGATCGGCATGACGCTGGCGGCGCAGTTTTCGGCGAAGCTCGGCATGATCGGCGAAGCCGATGCGATGCGAGTCGAGCGTCACCTCATTGACGCCGGCTTGCCGACGCGCTTGCAGGACATCGCGGGCTTCGCGCAGGAGGGGCTTGCCGATGCCGACGCGCTGATGACGCTGATGGCGCAGGACAAGAAGGTCGAGCGCGGCAGGCTCACCTTCATCCTGCTGGAGGCCGTGGGGCGGGCCGTCGCCGTGAAGAACGTCGAGCCGGCTCCGGTGCGCGACTTCCTGAAGGACAAGCTCGCGCAAAAGGCATGACGCGAGGCTGAACGGCGCTACAGCGTTTTCGCGCGAAGTGGGTACCGGTTCGCGTAAGTAACGCGTCAAAACAAGAAACCAGAGTGGTTCATGGATTGGCTCGGATTCACCATCGTCATTCTCTGCCTGCTGGTCTCCGGCTTCTTCGCCGCGAGCGAGACCGCACTGACGGGCGCCTCGCGCGCCAGCATGCTGCGGCTCTCCAAGCAGGGTAATCGCGACGCCGACGTGGTTTCGCAGCTGCTCGACATGCGCGAGCGCCTGATCGGCGCCCTGCTGCTCGGCAACAACATCGCCAATATCAGTGCATCCGCCCTGGCCACCAGCATTTTCACGGCCTGGTTCGGCGACGTCGGCGTGCTCTATGCCACCGGCTTGATGACCGCACTGGTCGTGATCTTCGCCGAGGTGCTGCCCAAGACCATCGCGATCAACGCGCCCGACCGTATGGCGCTCGCGGTCGCGCGCCCGATGCGGCTGACGATGTACGTGCTGGGGCCGCTGCTGCGGATCGTGGAAGTCATCGTGCGGCTGTTGATGCGCCTGTTTGGCCTTGCCGGCGAGCACCAGGCGATCCTGTCGCCGACCGAGCGCCTCCGCGGCGCGGTCGACCTGCTGCATCATGAAGGCAAGTTTGAGAAGCACGACCGCGACATGCTCGGCGGGCTGCTCGATCTGCGCGAGCTCCAGGTCTCCGACGTCATGATCCATCGCACCGAGATGACGATGATCAACGCCGACCTGCCGCCGGAGGATCTGGTGCGCGAGGTGCTGGCGGCCGAATACACCCGCATCCCGCTGTGGCGCGAGAAACCGGAAAACATCATCGGCGTGCTCCACGCCAAGGATCTGCTGCGCGCGATCCGCGCGTCCGACGGCGACACCTCGCGCATCGACGTCTCGACCATCGCGCTGCCGCCCTGGTTCGTGCCGGAAATGCGGCCCGTCTCCGAGCAGCTCAAGGCGTTCCGCCGCCGCAAGACTCATTTCGCCCTGGTCGTCGACGAGTACGGCGAAGTTGAAGGCCTCGTGACGCTGGAAGACATTCTGGAAGAGATCGTCGGCGACATCTCCGACGAGCATGACGTCGTGGTCGCGGGCGTGCGCGCCCAGCCGGACGGCTCGGTCGTCGTCGACGGCTCGGTCCCGATCCGCGATCTCAACCGCGCCATGGACTGGCACCTGCCCGACGAAGAGGCAACGACGGTCGCCGGCCTCGTCATTCACGAGGCGCGCTCGATCCCCGACCGCGGCCAGAGTTTCACCTTTCACGGCTTCCGCTTCCGCGTCCTCCGCCGCGAACGCAACCGCATCACCGCGCTCCGTATTTCACCGGTGCCGCGCGAGACGGAAATGGAGGAAGCCAAGCGGCGGCGGGCGGGGACGTCGTTTTGAAGCGGTAGCTGTCATCGTCCGCCTTGTGCGCGCTTGCGCACTGGGGCGGACGATCCAGTAAGCCGCAGCGGCTCGATTCTAGCCGCGCCGCCTCGGAGTACTGGATGCCCGCCTTTGCGGGCATGACAGCCGCATCGGCGAGCTAGCTGCCGCCTTCTCCCGGCGCTTGCGCGTGGATCGCCAGCGCGTGCACGCTGCCGGAGAGTTCCGCGGCCAGCGCCGAATTTATCATGCGGTGGCGATCGACCCGGCTCTTCCCTTTGAAGGCGGAAGACACAATATAAACCCGAAAGTGCGTCTCGCCGCTCGGCCGATGGCCGGCGTGGCCCTCATGCAAATGTGACTCGTCGACGACTTGCAGGCTTTCCGGCGTGAAAGCTTCCTGCAACTTGTTGCTGATAGTGTCTCTGATGGCCATCTGGGTCATTACGGTGCGAGATCGCTCTCCGTATTGGATAGGCCGCCTCTAGCGGCCGTTCAAGGACGCCTCAGCATAGTTTCGGCTATGCTTTTCAGCTAATTGCAATGTCAAGACTTGAAGGTTTTTGCATTGCGTAGTCAAAGTCAGCCATGCCGATCGATTCATCAAAGTTCTTCGACTCCATCCGGATCAAGCCGAAAGGCAAGCAGCCGGAGGTGAAGCCGCGCGACGCCGTGGTCAATTGCGAATGGACCGGGTGTCAGAACAAGGGCGCGCATCGTGCGCCCAAGGGTCGCGACAATCAGCGTGAGTACTGGCACTTCTGCCTGAACCACGTGCGCGAGTACAACCAGAACTACAATTTTTTCTCCGGCATGAATGCCGACGCTGTCGCGCGCTATCAGAAAGATGCGCTGACCGGTCATCGTCCGACCTGGAAGATGGGCGCCAATGGCGGCGTCAAGAAGGGCGCCGAGGCCGAGATCGACGGCGCCTTCGATCCGTTCAGCATGTTCCAGGAGCTGAACGGCCGCACCGGCTGGCGCGCCGGCCCGCAGGCCGCGCCCAAGGCCGAGACGCGCAAGATCATGAACGCCGAGCGCAAGGCGCTTCAGGTGATGGGCCTCGCCCCCGAGTCCACGCTCGCCGACGTCAAGTCCAAGTACAAGGCGCTGGTGAAGCAGCACCACCCCGATGCCAACGGTGGCGACCGCTCCACCGAGGATCGCCTGATCGAAATCATCAAGGCGTATAATTATCTGAAGACCGTGGTGCGCGAGGCGTAGGCTTCGCGCGCGCTTTCTTCCCTTCTCCCCTTGCGGGAGAAGGTGGCGCGAAGCGCCGGATGAGGGGTTTCTCTCGGCGAATTCAACTGCAAGATATGAGGGTGTCGAGACAACCCCTCACCCGTCTCGCCGCTTTGCGGCGAGCCACCCTCTCCCGCAAGGGGAGAGGGGAAGCACGCGCTCCGGGCTACGCATTCCCTACGCCTTCGGCATCGCGCCCACATATGACGAGCTCGGCCGGATCAGCCGCCCGGTCCGCTGCTGCTCCCGCGCATGCGCCGTCCAGCCGGCTGCGCGCGCCACGGCGAAGATCGGCGTGAAGGCCTGCCTCGGAATCGCCAGCGCATCGAGCAGGATCGCGGTGAAGAACTCCACATTGGTCTCCAGCGGCCGGTCCGGATTCTTCTTGCGCAAGGCTGCGCGGATATAGGCCTCGACCTCGCCGGCAAACGGCAGGTCGGCGCCGTCCGAGGCCAGCGCCTCGATCGCGGTCTTGAGCACGTCGGCGCGGGGATCGCGCACGCGATAGACGCGGTGGCCGAAGCCCATCATTCGCTCGCCGCGGGCGAGTGCCGCGTCCACCCAGGGCTGGATGCGCTCGCGCGAGCCGATCGCGTCGAGCATTTCCAGCACCGGCTCCGGCGCGCCGCCATGCAGCGGACCCGTCAGCGCGCAATAGCCGGCGGTGACGGCGGCAAACAGATCTGCGTGCGTTGAGGCCACCACGCGCGCGGTGAAGGTCGAGGCGTTCATGCCGTGGTCGCTGGCGGTCACGAGATAGGCGTCCAGCGCCCTGACCTCGCGTGGTTCGGGCGCGCGCCCGTGCAGCATGCGAAGCGTATCGGCAGCCTGGCTCACGTTCGGATCGGGCGCCACGGGATCGAGACCCCTAGCCCGGCGGACGAGCGCGCCCGCAATCACCGGGAATGCGCCGACGATCGTCGCCTCATGGGCGAGCCCGTGCTCGGCGCGAACTCCCGCGACCGCCGCGCGAAATCCGTCGATGATGCCCATGCCGCGCGTTGCCGGCAGCAGCTCATCCAGCCGCGCGAAGGCGCGCTCGCGTGCGGCGCCCAGGCTCGCGCGCACATCGGCTTCGCTCAGCGTGGTCGTGCTGGCGCCGTTCCAGAGCCGGGCGGTGACGCCCTCAAAGCTCGACTGGCTCGCCAGTCGGCCAACATGCTCGCCGGCGATGATCAACTCGCCGCGCTCGCCGTCGACATGGCTCAGCACGGTTTCGGCCGCGGGAACGCCGTCCAGCCCGATCTGGCTCTTGGTGAGGTGGATGTTCATGGCCCAAATCTCCTTTGCACCAGCCAAAGATCAGGCCTCTCGACAGATTGATCAATCTTGATTACATTAATCAATATGAAAAATTCGGAAGGTCTCTACCTCTCCGCCCGGGAAGCCGCCGCCGAGCTCGCGATCTCGCCGGCCACGCTCTACGCCTATGTCAGCCGCGGCCTGGTCCGCTCCGAGCCGACGCCCGACTCGCGCAAGAACCGCTATCGCGCCGAGGACGTCCGGGCGCTGAAGGAGCGTCGGGTGCCGTCGCCGGAGCCGCGCGGCCTGCGCAGCTTCGATGCCGATCTGCCGGTCATGGACACGGAGATCTCCACCATCACCGAGGAGGGCGCGATCTATCGCGGCGTCAATTGCGTCGATCTCGCGGAGAACGACACGCTGGAGCACACGGCGACGCTTCTGTGGGACGTCTCCGGCGTCGATCCCTTTGCGCCGGACAATTTTCCCGCGGTGTCCGATGAGATGCGCCTGATCGCGCAGGCCGCGCGGCGCGCCGCGCCGATCGATCGCGCCATTGCCGTGCTGGCGCTCGCATCGAGCGCCGATCCCCGCGCCTTCACCCGCGCGCATGATGGACGTGCGATGGTCGGTGCGCGCATCGTCCGGCTCCTGGTCGCGACCATGCTCAATACGGAGCCGTCCGCCGAGCCGCTGCACCAGCAGATCGCCAGTGCCTGGGCTCCCGACAACAAGCACGCGGCCGATCTCATACGCCGCGCGCTGGTTCTGCTCGCCGAGCATGAGTTGAACGCGTCCACCTTCACCGCGCGTTGCGCAGCCTCGACCGGTCTTAATCTTTATGATTCCGTCATCGCCGGCCTCGCCGCGCTGAAGGGACCGAAGCACGGCGGTGCCGGCGTGCTCGCCTCGCAGCTCGTCAAGGCACTGGTCGATCGTGACGTCGAGCCAATGGTCCGGGAGCGTGTCGCGCTCGGCGAACGCTTTGCCGGCTTCGGTCACGGCGTCTACAAGCGGGGCGATCGGCGCGCGCAATCGCTGCTCAACGCGCTCTCTCGCGCAGGCGCACCGCGCAAATTCACCAAGGAGGTGCCCGAGCGGATCGCGGAGGCGACCGGCGAACTCGTCAATATCGACTACGCGCTCGCGGTGCTCGTGCACGCGCTGCGCCTGCCTGGCGGCAGCGAGCTCGCCCTGTTCGCGATGGCCCGCAGCGTCGGCTGGATCGCACATGCGAGCGAGCAGTTGCAGTTCGGCAAGCTGATCAGGCCCCGGGCGAGGTATGTCGGGCCGGCACCGGGGCGGAGGGGAGGCGCTGCTAGCTAGGATCGCTGCTGCGGTCGTCCTGGCGGAAGCCCGTGCTCGGGTACCTGATCAATCCGCAAGCCCTAACACGAACGCCAAAGCAATCCCAATCCGCGCCATATCCTGGCTGCCGAGGCGCCCGATCTTCTGTCCGATCCGTTCGCGTCTCACGGTGATCGGCTTGTCGGCCATCGCCTGCGATCTCAGTCGTAATCCATTTTCGCGGGTTGGCTCGATAGTCACCCGAAAATCCGGGGCGTGCGCCAGTTCGGAAGTCAACTGGCAGATCACGACGGAGGCATGAGTTTCAGGGAAAGCGTCGCTCTGCACGATGACCGCCGGGCGGGGTTTGCCATAGTCGCCCGTTGCAGCGACGGTCACGACGTCACCGCGTTGCATCTGCATCAAACTCGGAGACCGACTCGATCCACTGCAGCGCGTTGCGCTCGCGATCGGGGTCGAGGCTGGCAACTTGCTTCGCCACCCGTCGTCGAACTGACCGCGAGCGAGCATCAGCTACGACGAGGCGCAGTTCGCGCAAGCCCCGCAGCCGCCTCCGCTGGCGCATCATTTTCATTCTTTCAGCGGGTGCAGTCATTGGAAACGATCCCATGTAACGCGTTACAATGTAACGCGTTACGGCTTGGAGGCAAGGGCCGCCACGTTGCGAAGTCCCCAAACCGCAGTGCGCCGCTCGACGCTATCACCCTCGCGGCTTCGCCACCGCCACGCCGCCGCCGTTCCGGCGGCGATAGATCCAAACCGCCAGGCCTACGACGATTGCCACGCCGACCACGGTCAAAATCCACATATGCTTATACGGATGCCCATGGTGCGGCAGCCCGGCATATTCGTGCAGGGCCGACACCGCCAAAACGCCCGGCAGCACATGCGCCGGCGCCCAGACCAGGATCGCCGGGATGTTGATGGCGTAGAAGCGGGCCGGGGGCATGCCGAGCGCGCCCGCCGTGACCGGGACGAAGGCACGGATCGGCGGCACGAAGCGGGCGAAGAACACCGCCCAGGTGCCGAAGCGGTGGAAGAAATTCTCGCTCTGTTCGACCACACGCGGATAATTGGTCAGCGGCCAGGTGTTGAGGATCTCCCGTTGTTGCCGGTGTCCGATCCAGTAGGCCGAACCATCGCCGAGCACTGCGCCGAGCGCCGCCGCCAGCAACACCCATTGCAGCTTGAGCTCGCCGCCCGGGACCAGGGCGCTCAGCGCCAGGATGATCGTCGAGCCGGGGATGACCGACCCCACCACCGGAACCGCCTCGAGCAGGGCCGCCAGAAACAGGGTCAGATAGGCCAGCCACGCATGGGCCGAGACGAATGAAATGAGGGGATCGAGAAAGGACGTCACATCGTCTCTGCGGTGGGATTGGGCCTTGGGGTTCGGACCCTATATTCAGACCCTACATAAGTAATGAGCGGCGGTAAAAGTGCCACCCGCGTCGGCAGGACGGTGCCTTCGGCACGAAATTCAGGCGTGATTCGCAGGGCAGCCTTCCAAAAATCGCGTTCCTTGCCTATCTAAATGAAAAGACAACGGAACTTTGATCGGGGGGCGGGCTTCTGCCCGCCCGTTGTCTCTGATAGGTTCGCAACAGCACCCAGCCGCAGCCAACGTGCAATAACTGGTCTCGGGATCGCCCGGGACCTCGGAGGATTGATGACGACCGCCGCGATGTCCAAAGTTGAGGAAGTTTCCGGTTTGCCCGACATGAAGGTGTCGGTGCGCCAGGTGTTCGGGATCGACAGCGATCTCGAAGTCCCCGCCTATTCCGAAGTCGATCCTCACGTCCCCGAAGTCGATTCCGATTACCGCTTCGACCGCGCCACCACGCTCGCCATTCTCGCCGGCTTCGCCCACAACCGCCGCGTCATGGTCACGGGCTATCACGGCACCGGCAAATCCACCCATATCGAGCAGGTCGCTGCGCGACTGAACTGGCCCTGCGTGCGCGTCAACCTCGACAGCCACATCAGCCGTATCGACCTCGTCGGCAAGGACTCGATCGTGGTCCGCGACGGCAAGCAGGTCACCGAATTCCGCGACGGCATCCTGCCCTGGGCGCTCCAGCATAACGTCGCGCTGGTGTTCGACGAATACGACGCCGGCCGCCCGGACGTGATGTTCGTGATCCAGCGCGTGCTGGAAGTCTCCGGCCGGCTGACGCTGCTCGACCAGAACAAGGTGATCAAGCCGCATCCGGCATTCCGCATGTTCTCGACCGCCAACACCGTCGGCCTCGGCGACACCTCGGGCCTCTATCACGGCACCCAGCAGATCAACCAGGGTCAGATGGACCGCTGGTCGATCGTCACCACGTTGAACTATCTCAGCCATGACGAGGAAGTGGAGATCGTGCTGGCCAAGGCCAAGCACTATCGCACCACGGAGGGCCGCGACATCGTCAACAAGATGGTTCGCCTCGCCGACCTCACCCGCAACGCCTTCGCCAATGGCGATCTGTCGACGGTGATGAGCCCGCGCACGGTGATCACCTGGGCGGAGAACGCCGACATCTTCAGCGACATCGGCTTTGCGTTCCGGGTCACCTTCCTCAACAAATGCGACGAGCTCGAACGTCCCCTCGTCGCCGAGTTCTACCAGCGCTGCTTCAACGCGGAGCTGCCGGAATCGTCGGTGAACGTGGCGCTCAGCTGATCGCTCTCGGTGTGTCGTCCCGGCCGAGTGCGCAATTGCGCACGGGGGCCGGGACCCATACCGCGAGGTCTCTCTGTGAAGCGACGCTGCTAATTTCTCCTGACGCAATGATTGCCGGCGGTTATGGGTCCCGGCCTTCGCGGGGACGACGGGTAAGGGCGAGATGAGCACCACCTCCAACTCCAAATTCCGCAACACCAAGGAAGCCCCGACCGAGCCGTTCAAGCGCTCGGTGGCCTCCTGCCTGAAGGCGATCGCCAAGGCGCCCGAGCTCGACGTCAGCTTCGCCGCCGAGCGTCCCGGGCTCGCGCCGGGCAAGGCGCGGCTGCCCGAGCCCGCGCGAAAGATGACCAGGCGTGATGCCGCCATCGTGCGCGGCCACGCCGATTCCATCGCGCTCAAGCTCGCCTGTCACGATCCGAAGGTGCATCGCAAGCTGATGCCGGGCAATCCGCAGGCGCGCGGCGTGTTCGAGGCGGTGGAGCAGGCCCGTGTCGAGGCGATCGGCGCGCGGCGCATGGCGGGCGTTGCGAAAAACCTCACCGCGATGCTCGACGACCATTTCCATCGCGGCAAGTTCGACGAGATCACCGATCGCGCCGACGCGCCGCTCGCCGACGCGCTGGCAATGCTGGTGCGCGAGCGCCTGACCGGCATGGCGCCGCCGACGGCCGCCAAGAAGATGGTCGATCTCTGGCGCCCTATTCTCGAAGACAAGATCGGCAGGCGGCTCGACCGGCTCGATACCGTGGTCGAGGACCAGACCAGGTTCGGCGATGCCGTGCATGATCTGCTGACGGCGCTCGAGATCGGCGACGAGCGCAGCGCCGACAGCGAAGACAATGACGAGAACGACGAGAACCAGGACGGCGACAACGATCAGTCCGGCGCCGAGGGTTCGCCCGATTCCGACGCCGCGCAGGAGATGAGCGCCGATCAGGCCCAGGCGTCGAGCGAGGAGATGAGCGAGAGCGCGATGGAAAGCGCGCAGGCCTCGACCTCCGACACCTTCGACGACGGCGAGCTCGGCGACGACGAGACGCCGGGCGAGGCGACGCGGCCGAATTCGCACGGCAAGAACGAGCCGCGCGGGCCGGAATATCACGCCTTCGCGCCGAAGTTCGACGAGGTCATCGCCGCCGAAGACCTCTGCGACCATGACGAGCTGGAGCGGCTGCGCGCCTATCTCGACAAGCAGCTCGCGCATCTGCAGGGCATCGTCGCCCGTCTCGCCAACCGGCTGCAGAGGCGCTTGATGGCGCAGCAGAACCGCGCCTGGGAATTCGATCTCGAAGAGGGCATTCTCGACCCCGCGCGGCTGTCGCGCGTGGTGACCGATCCCTATCACCCGCTGTCCTTCATGCACGAGAAGGAGGCGACGTTCCGCGATACCGTGGTGACGCTGCTGCTCGACAATTCCGGCTCGATGCGCGGGCGGCCGATCACGGTCGCGGCGACTTGCGCCGACATCCTCGCCCGCACGCTGGAGCGTTGCGGCGTCAAGGTCGAGATTCTCGGCTTCACCACGCGCGCCTGGAAGGGCGGGCAATCGCGCGAGGCGTGGCTTGCCGCCGGCAAGCCGGCCAGCCCCGGCCGCCTCAACGATCTCCGCCACATCATCTACAAGTCGGCGGACGCCCCCTGGCGTCGTGCGCGGAAAAACCTCGGCCTGATGATGCGCGAAGGGCTGTTGAAGGAGAACATCGACGGCGAGGCGCTCGACTGGGCGCACAAGCGCCTGCTCGGCCGGCCCGAACAGCGCAAGATCCTGATGATGATCTCGGACGGCGCGCCGGTCGACGATTCCACGCTGTCGGTCAATCCCGGCAACTATCTCGAGCGGCACCTGCGCCACATCATCGAGGAGATCGAGACCCGCTCGCCGGTCGAGCTGATCGCGATCGGCATCGGCCATGACGTGACGCGCTATTATCGCCGCGCGGTGACGATCGTGGACGCCGAAGAGCTCGGCGGCGCCATCACCGAAAAACTCGCCGAACTGTTCAGCGAGACCAACACCGCGCCCACGCAGCCGGCCAACCGCCCGCGACGCAAACTGCATTCGTGAGCAACCATCGGTCCCGCCGCAGCTTTATCGGCCACGCGGCGGCGGGATTTTCCACTCTCGCACTGTCTCGCCTGGCGCAGGCACAGCCGGCGCCGAAGCCGGCGCTGATCGAGCACGCCGTCGCCGCGCCCGTTGGCATCGAGGTCAACGCGCGGCCGATCCCGAATTTCGAGCCGCGCGACCGCGCGCGCACGCGGTTCGGTTCGCTGGACTATCGCGGCGGCCTGGTGCTGACCTCGCCGCATCGCGGCTTCGGCGGCCTGTCCGGCTTCCGCTTTCTCGACAGCAAAGGCGAGCGCTTCCTCGCGATCTCCGACCAGGGCACCTGGTTCACCGGTCGCATCCGTTATTCCGGGCGGATCATGACCGGCCTCGGCGACGTCGAGGCCGCGCCGGTGCTCAATGCGGAGGGGCGGCCGATCACGGAGAAGCGGCTGTGGTACGACACCGAGTCGCTCGCGCGTGACGGCGACCTCGTCTATGTCGGGCTCGAGCGCGTCAACCAGATCATGCGGTTCGATTTTGCGAAGGGCGGCACACGCGCGCGCGGCGAGGTGCTGCCGACCCCGCCGGCGGTGCGCAAACTGCCCTACAACAAGGGGCTCGAGGCGCTGGTGTTCGTTCCAAAGGGGCAGCCGCTCGCGGGCACCTTGATCGCGCTGTCGGAGGGCGGCTTCGATGCCGACGGCAATCTGATCGGATTTTTGCTCGGCGGCCCCACACCCGGCCAGTTCAGCATTCGCCGCACCGACCAGCAGCTCATCAGCGACGCGGTGCTGCTGCCCTCGGGCGATCTCCTGATCCTCGAACGCAAATTCTCCTGGTTCACCGGCGTCGATATCCGCATCCGCGCGATCCCCCTGAAATCGATCGCGCCGGGCGCATTGGTCGACGGCCCCGTGCTGTTCAAGGCCGATCTCGGCCACGAGATCGACAACATGGAAGGCATCGACGCCCACGTCACGGCTGACGGCGAGACCGTGCTGACATTGGTGTCGGACGACAATTTCTCGATGCTCCAGCGCACCCTGCTGCTGCAGTTCGCGCTGGTGGAGTAGGGCGGCGCGGCCGCAATGCATCCCCCGCGAGCCGCCATGCCCCCCGCGCGGCTGGCAATCGGCGCATCGCCCACTACACTCTCTCCATCTCCCTGCCCCCCATCCCGGAACTCCCCCGCATGAGCGCCCTGTTTTCCCCGATCAAGCTGCGCGGCCTGACTTTGAAGAACCGCATCGTGGTGTCGCCGATGTGCCAATAATCGGCCGAGGACGGCGTCCCCACCGACTGGCACTTCACCCACATCAACAATCTCAGCCTGTCCGGCGCCGCGATGTTCTGCATCGAGGCGACCCATGTCGAGGCGATCGGCCGCATCACGCCGGGCTGCCTCGGGCTCTACAGCGATGCCGCCGAGGCCGCGCTGAAGCAGATCCTCACCTCGGTGCGGAAACATTCCTCGACCGCCGTCGCAATGCAGCTCGCGCATGCCGGCCGCAAAGCCAGCAGCGCGCGGCCCTGGGACGGCGGCCAGCTGATTCCGCAGGACGCGGGCGGCTGGCAGACCGTGGCGCCGTCGGCGCTGCCGCACAAGGAGGGCGAGGCCGCGCCGCTGGCGCTCGATGCCGCCGGCCTCAAGCGCATCCGCGAGGCCTTCGTCGATGCCGCCAAGCGCGCCGATCGCATCGGCATTGACGCGGTCGAGCTGCACGGCGCGCACGGCTATCTCCTGCATCAATTCCTGTCGCCGATCTCGAACAGGCGCACCGACGAATATGGCGGCTCGCTCGAGAACCGCATGCGCTTCCCGCTGGAGGTCTACGACGCGGTCCGCGCCGTATTCCCGCACGACAAGCCGGTCGGCATGCGGGTGTCGTCGACCGACTGGGTCGAGGGCGGCTGGGACCTGGCGCAGACCATCGCATTCGCAAACGCGCTGAAGGCGCGCGGCGTCGACTGGATCGATGCCTCCTCCGGCGGCGTCTCGCCGCTGCAGAAGATCGCACTCGGCCCCGGCTATCAGGTGCAGTTTGCAGAGGCCATCAAGCGCGAGACCGGTTTGCCCACCATCGCCGTCGGCCTGATCACCGAGCCGAAGCAGGCCGAAGAGATCGTCGCATCCGGCAAGGCCGACATGGTCGCGCTCGCCCGCGGCTTGCTCTACGACCCGCGCTGGGCCTGGCACGCCGCAGCCGAACTCGGCGGCGAGGTCGAAGCCCCGCCGCAATACTGGCGCTCGCAGCCCTCGACCCAGAAGGCGCTGTTCGGCAAGACCACGTTCGGGGCGCGGTGAGAGAGGCGAGTCTGGCGCGAGGACCGCGCCGCAAACTCGTCATTGCGAGGAGCCCTTGCGACGAAGCAATCCAGGCTGTGTCCGCGGAAAGATCCTGGATTGCTTCGCTGCGCTCGCCATGAGGATGGGGAGGCAGCCATGCGACACACGCCAAGGTCGTTGCTCCGCGTACCTTTTGGTCCCGTGCCGTTCCGCCTCACGCATCCGTAAACCCTCTCAGCTTCCACCCCACCCAAATCTGGCCTAACCTCGCGTGCGTCCAACGCCTCGCGGAGGCCCGCCATGCGATTTCGTGTTCGAAAAGCTGCCCACGTCATCGAGCGCGTGGGCCTTGCGATGGCGGGCGCGGCGTGCGGGCTGTTTGTCGGCGCTTATGTGGGATCGGCGATCCCCGCGCTCACCACCGAGGGGTTCCTGCTGCTGATGATGGTGCTGGGCTTCGTCGGCTTCTATCTCGGCATCGACACGCCGCAATTGCCGTTCGACGAGGCCCACGGCGACATCGACGCCGCGGAACTGTTGAGCGCCGCCGGCACGCTCTGCGCCACGCTCACCGCGCTCGCCTCCGTCGCCATCATCGTGCTCCGCCTCGATCCGCACATCGCCTGGAGCTGGTTCGCCTTGTTCGGCTGGATCGCCGGCGTCGCGATGCAGATCGTCGCGGGCGCAAAGGCGCGGATGCGGAAACCGTGAATTTGTTGTGTTGGGAGAGATCGCGCCGCAAGTACACTGCGTTCCCTCCCCCTTGTGGGGGAGGGCTAGGGAGAGGGGTAGCCACACGGCGTGCTCTGTCGAATGAAGCGACACTCTGTTGCCATCGCTTCGCACGTAACTAACACCTTTTGCTGGGCCACCCCTCTCCCCAACCCTCCCCCACAAGGGGGGAGGGAGCCGAGCGGAGTGTGGAGCGCGGCCTTGTTCAGCAGCTGGAAGGAGTCAAAACACCACTCCCACCTTCGTGCCGCGCTTCCACGCCACGCGGCAGCGTTTTTTCGTGTTCACATGCAGCAGCTCGAAGCGATCGGGAATCTTCACCTGGCCGCCGAGATCGACGCAGGCACCTCCGGGCGAATAGTCGATCAGCGTGCAGGGGATCACCGGCGCGCGCGGGTCGGTGATGATCTTGGCCTGGCGGGACACCAGGCCCGCGGGTTTGACGCGGGCATGTCGTCGCGGATGCATTGGCACTCTCCTCCAATTTCCGCGGATGGCGCGGGTGGTCAGGAGATGATGCCCAGGAGTTGATTCGATCCGGCTAAGGCGGGGCGGAGAATTTTAATGAAAAGTATCGGCGAATGGAGAAAGCGGCGGTAGCGGGGTGGGAAGGCTTCCCCCTCTCCCCTTGTGGGAGAGGGTGGATCGCCACGAAGTGGCGAGACGGGTGAGGGGTCTCGCACGGCATACGAAGCTTTCGCGTTCGCGGCGACAACCCCTCATCCGGCGCCATAGCCGATGCGAAGCATCGGCGTTTTCAAGAACGGCGGCCGAAGACCGCCTATGCCACCTTCTCCCACAGGGGGAGAAGGGAAGGCCCTCACCCCACCACGATCTCCCCCGACTCCGCCACCATGCCCACACCCGGCGGCAGCGGCATCGGCACCGTCACATACTCCTTCGGCAAATTCACCGGCCGATAGTCCGGCTCCACCGCCATCCGCTTCAACACGCTCTCATGCACATGCGCGCCTTCGGGGATCAGGCGCGGTTCGCAATCGGGGATGTAGAACCCGAGAAACACCTTCCGCGCCGGCCATTCCCGGTACTTGGCGCTCTTCGGCAGATATTCCAGCACGCGCCAGGGCGCCGTCATCGAATCATGCAGCTCGCCGGTCTTGCCGGTGTAAGCCGGCGGCACGTATTGGAACGGCGAGTTCTTGCGCTGGATGCCCCAGGCGAGCTGGTTCACCGTGCGCGGGTTGAAGTTCAGCCCCGCCTTGGTCGCCTCCTCGATCATCCAGAGCAGCGGATATTTGGACTCGCCGCTCTCGACTTCCGGATAGCCGCCACCGACGTCGCAATGCACGCCGGCGAACCACACCTGCAAAATGTCCTGCGGCTCCTTCTTGTCGTCGGGCACGAAGCGGTTGCGCCAGTACTCCTGCGGCTCCTCATACTGCTTGAGGCGGAACATGCAGCGCCGCTCGTCGATGGCGATCGCCTGGCGGAAGATGTTGACGCTGGGATTGCGCAGCGTGAAGGCGAGCTCCTCGAAGCTCGGCAAATAGCCCCGGTCGGCGCGCGGCACGATCACGCTCGCCACCGTGTCCCAGACGCCGATGAAGTGGATGGTCGGCCAGCGCGACGAGGTGATGCGTGCGAACTGCGCGGCGAGATCGAACTTGTTTTTCGGCAGCGGCCCGCTGTCGTCAAAACCCTCATCGATGAGGTCGCTGACATCGTTGCCGCGCCCGGTGCCGGAATATTGCTTGTAGGCGACGAGGCCACTGCCTGCGAGGTTGGCCTGCTCCGGCGAGATCAGGCCGATCTTGTGGATCAGCCCCGCCAGCACGCGAACCGTGTAGGCACCGCGCGAAAAACCGAACAGGTAGATCCTGTCGCCCGGCGCGTAATGCTCGACCAGGAAGCAATAGGCCGACAGCGTGTTGTCATCGAGCCCGTAGCCAGTGGCGAGCCCCAGCACCAGATTGACGTTGGCTTTCCAGCGGTGCCACGTCGACGGCTCCGTCACCGTGCCGACCCCGGGATCGTAGAACACCATCTGCCGCGGCCGCGTCTTGTCGGTCTTGCGCAGGCAGCGATAGAGCTTCAGGACGTTGGAGATGTTTTCGGAAATCTCGTTGCCGGTGCCGTCACAGCAGATGACAAGGTTCTTCGGCTCGGATGTGTGCTCGGCGTTGCGCTCGTGATCCACAGGATGCCCCTCCCGCTGATGCTACCCGGGCGAGTATAGCGGAAAAGGGCGGGGAGAGGGAGATGACGCTTCTTCTCCTCTCCCCTTGCGGGAGAGGGTGGATCGCCGCGAAGCGGCGAGACGGGTGAGGGGTCTCTCTCCGCGTGCGAATCTCTCGCGTCAGAACTCCCGGAGACAGACCCCTCATCCGGCGCCATAGCCGATGCGAAGCATCGGCGTTTTCAAGAACGGCGGCCGAAGGCCGCCTATGCCACCTTCTCCCGCAAGGGGAGAAGGGAAGGCGCCCGCCGGCTACTTCTTCTTCTGGCCGATCTCCGGCTGCCAGGCCGCGTCCTTGCGGCTTGGCGCTGCGGCGCTGGTCTTGATCTTGTCCTTTTTCGGCTTCTTGGTCTCGCGGTTGCTGCGTTGCTGTCCCTTGGCCATGACGTCGTCTCCTCCTGGGTTTCGAGTTCGTCCGCGTGCGAGATCGGCGCTGCAATGGTCGCTGGGCGGGGCTGTGAGATGCACCCGCCCGAACCAATGAAGATCGCCGCTGCGCACACGAGGCGCGAAAGATGCAGCGCAACATCGACGCGCGGCAATTGCGTGAGCTGCGCTGACGTGGTCGAGCGTACGCCCGCGTCCTGCCGATTGCGAGGACTAAAACGCCGCGCACGAGCACCGCGCTTGCGCCGTAAGTCCCGGCCCACGCTGACATAATGCTGGCTATTGCCGGGTAACAAGCGCATGGTCGTGACCAGCTGGTGTCGGTTGGGGCCCCTTCTTTGCGAAAGGCAGGCGCGCATGACCATCCGCTCGCGGCGAGAAACCATCACCTTCAAGCATCCATTCCACATCCGCGGCCTCGAGCGCCAGTTGCCGGCCGGCGCCTATGAGGTCGTCACCGACGAGGAGATGATCGAGGGCCTGTCCTTCGCATCCTATCGCCGCGTCGCCACCATGATCACGGTGCCCTCCGAAGGCGTGCGCGGTGCGACGGAGATGCTGTCGATCGGCTCGGTCGACCTGGCGGATGCCCAACGTATCGACGCGAGTGCCTGACATGACTGACATCCCGGTCGATCTCGACAGCCACCGCGGCATGGCCGCCCAGAAGGCAACCGATCTGCGCCGCGCGCTGGCCGATGTCGAGGCCCAGGTCAGGGAGCTGCGCGAGCGCGAGGCCGAGCTTGAAAACCGCATGATGTCGGTGCCTGCCACGTCCTGGCCGGAGGCCGCCGTGAAGGCCCGCCATCTGCTCAACCTCTATGCCGCGAGCCTGCCCACCGAGGACACCCGCCACCGCGCGCTGGTGGCCGCCCTGTTCGACGATTTCGCAAGGCTCAACGGCGACGGCTGAAGGCGAGGCAACGCGCGCAAACACCGGCGTCGTCCTGGCCGAGTGCGCAATTGCGCACGGAGCCGGGACCCATAACCACCGAAGTCAGTTTTTGTGCACCCTCGTGCCACAGCCTGCTTCGATAACGCTGACCGGCGCCGCCCCCAGTGCGCAATTGCGCAAGTCCGGCACGACGCGGACGCAAAAGGAGTACCCCATGACGCTCACCAGCAGCCGCTTCATCGCCCACGACCAGGACCGCGGCATCGTCCAGTTCTCGATGCAGGACGGCGCGAAGGAGATCGCCTGCGCGATCTCGACCTCCGCCATGGACGACCTCGAGCGCGGCCCGCGCGCCCGGCCCAGCGAGCGCGAAGAGCAGTTCACGCGCCTGCGCGAACGCATCGAAGCCTGCACCGGACGCAAATATCAGGCGACGGAGTTCGAAGGCACGCCGCCGGGGATCGTGCTGCGGAGCATTGATTTTCGGGGGTAGGGGAACGGCGTGGGCTAGAAGTATGGCGGAGCCGGGCCGTCGGTTCCGTCGCGTGGCTGTCTGGACGAATATGAAGGAACTTCATTTTGGAGAAATGAGATCGGTGAGTTGGATTGGTCTAAACACAATATAGTTTGTTCGGGCCTACTGCCGCTTAGCGATAGAGCAGTAGAAATGGAAAGCCTTCAAGACTGCAATTGTCGCGCTGAGGTCAGCGTGTGTTCCAAACTGCCGTATCATTTTTCGGAGTAGGGCTTTTCCATCTCGCGTGAGCTCCCAATGAACCTTGTCGGCCACTTTGTCTGCTCGGATCACTGCGCTCGGATGGTCCTGAACTAAGAGATCAAAAAAGTGGTTTGGCAGTAGATCCTCTAGTTCGTCGTCCGTTAAGAAGCCGAATTGAGCGGGAGCGGACAGGCAAGCGTATGCGATAGCTGGATCAGGAAGAGGCACAAGAGTTCTCTGAGCCAGGCGAGGATACGGCGGAAGTTGTGGCCGACTGCTGAGAGCACGACGTTGGCGGCGTCGCCGGCGCGGCCTTTGAGATAGCAGCGGCCAAGGTGACCTTCGGCCTTCAGATGTCCGATGATGGGCTCGATGGCGGAGCGGCGCCGGAGCTCGCGCTTGATGGCGCCGAACACGCCGCGCTTCTGGCCCGAAATGAAGACGCGACGGGGATTTTGCGTGTCGTGGCCGCGATATCCCTTGTCGACATAGGCCCGCTCGATCGGACAGCCGGTGAGCGCCTCGGTGCGGTCGATGACGTCCCGCAGGGTATGACCGTCGTAGGGATTATCGGGCAGCGACCTGGCATGCAGTACGAACAGGCCACCGGGAGCTCGGCGATTGTTGGTGACGATGGAGGCCTTCACGCCGAACTCGTAAGGGGCTGAGGCCTTGCCTTTG
>NZ_JADPJC010000071.1:0-1263 GCF_023073215.1 Bradyrhizobium sp. 35 | reverse complement strand
CGTGGGCTGCGATCGAGGTTCACCGAGAAATAGTCGACCACTTCCGTAGCCTCGGCGCCTTGCCTGAAACCCCGCTGTTCTTCGAAATCGACGGAAGGACCATATGGATGAACTGCTGGCGGCGTACAATGACATCACCGCTTCCGGATTGGGCCCCTCCCAACCGCAATGCGATGCGGCGAAGGCGGAGCAGCGTTCGCTGGCGGAGCCATGCGCAAAGTTCCGTTGTCACGCCGATCTAGCCGGCTTGACCTCTTCCGCATCAGCCACGCGTTCGCTGAGAGGGCGGCTTAAACTCCACGACCTCGTGCTGGTCGCACGGATTAGCTCGCTCATTTTTCTTGACGATTAGCTCAAGCTCGAGAGCCTCGAAGGCGAGTTCATCCGCCAAGCGCTTAAACAGCTCGCGCTTTTCTATGTCCGTCGCTTGCTGGCTCATCAGCATAAACTCTCTGGCGTCAGCGCGGACCTTTTCCAAACGTCGTCGGAGGTCCTTCATGTGTGCCGGCTTAGCTTTTAAACTTATCCTTGGCCCGAACAAATCAGTTTGCTGGTTCGGATCCACCCGGAGTCAACTGCCGAAACTCGATACTGGTTCTATGCGGACCGCCAAATTCGCCGCTCTTCGTGCTGCGATATTTGGCCATGCTCCATGACCCAGCCCCTGTTCAGGGATTGCGGGCTGAGGACGGCCGTCTTGGCCGATGAGCCATCCCTGTCCGGCTCTCGCCGGATGATGCATAGAACTAGCATACCTGAAGGGGACATGAATGTTCGAAAGCGCACAGACGCGAGTGTTGCGCCCGACTAGGCTGGGAGCGATCCTGGACGCTCGCAAAGCGCTCGGGGCCCAACGGCCTCGGGGAGATGCGAAAATGTGCCGGCTGCGCTGAAGCGGCTCCGTCCGCGAACGCAGTGTTGCCGGTTGCGTGCCGGGTATGAGGCAGGAGTAACCTCGGCAGATTCTGGATCCAACCGTGGTCGGTCCTCGTGCGTACTGCCCTTCTCATCGTGGGAATATGGCTACTGGTGAACGTTCTGTTCGTTGTAGTTGTCCTGCCCTCGCGCAGACCGTCACCTACTCGGCGAGCAGGAATTCCATCTCCGGTGACGATTAACACGACGGCCGGTCGCTCGGACGATCACGACCCACCACTCCTGCAGCGCGCAATGAGGCCGGTTGCAATCAGGGTTCTTTTCATCGTGCTCATCCTTCCAGTCCTTCGAGCGTGGAATGCGGTTAGGCGGCACTTCAGAGGGCAC